>NZ_JACNDD010000034.1:0-48290 GCF_017351395.1 Pseudomonas sp. FW305-28 | reverse complement strand
GCCATGCTGACTCAAAAAAGCCACGAACGCCGCTTCGTCGAGCACCTTGAGGCCCAGCTCGTTTGCCTTGGTCAATTTCGAACCCGCCCCCGGCCCGGCCACCACGCAATGGGTTTTCGCCGACACGGAACCGGCCACCTTGGCCCCCAGGCTCTCCAGCTTGTCCTTGGCGACGTCACGACTCATCAGCTCCAGCGAACCGGTCAGCACCCAGGTGTGCCCGGCCTCCGGCAAGCCTTCGACGACTTTCTTCTCGCTTTGCCAGTGCATGCCGAAGTCGCGCAACTGCTGTTGCGCCGCTTCGGCCTGTTGACGGTTGGCGGCGATGGCGAAGAACTCGCGTACGGCGTTGGCCTGCTTTTCCGGCAGCGCCTGGCGCATGTCCAGCCAATCGGCGTTCATCACGCCTTCGAGCGAGCCGAACTTGTCCGCCAGTTTCTGCGCCCCGCCCGGCCCCACCGAAGGAATGTGCAACTTGTCGAGAAAGCCACCCAGGGTGGTGCTGGCGGAAAACTCGGCGCCCAACTCGCCCTGGTCCTGGATCTCGAGGCCATGGCGCAGCAGGTCCTTGATCACCTGGCGGTTATGCGGGTCTTCAAAGAAGCTGTGGATCTCGTGGGCGACTTCCAGACCGACGTCCGGCAAGTACGTGAGCACCTGGGGCAAGGCCGCCTGCACGCGCTCCAGCGAACCGAGGGAGCGAGCCAGGACCTTGGCCGTCTCCTCGCCCACGTCCGGAATGCCGAGGGCGTAGATAAACCGCGCCAGGCTTGGTTTTTTGCTGTCGACGATGGCGGCCAGCAGGTTCTTGCTCGACAGTTCGGCAAAGCCTTCCAGGTCGACCACCTGCTCGAAGGTCAAGGCATACAGATCGGCAGGCGAACCCACCAGCCCCTCATCCACCAGTTGCTCGACGCTCTTCTCGCCCAGGCCCTCGATGTCCATGGCCCGACGCGAAACGAAGTGAATGATCGCCTGCTTGAGTTGCGCGCCACAGGCCAGGCGACCGACGCAGCGGTACACCGCGCCTTCGCTGACGGTTTCGCGGCCCTTGCTGCGCTTGATCAATTGCGTGCGCTCGACGTGGGAGCCGCAGACGGGACATTGCTGGGGCACCTCCACCGGGCGGGCGTTTTCCGGACGGCGCTCGGAGACGACCTGCACCACCTGCGGGATCACATCTCCGGCACGGCGGATGATCACGGTGTCGCCGATCATCACGCCCAGGCGCGCCACTTCATCCATGTTGTGCAGGGTGGCGTTGGCCACGGTCACGCCGGCGACTTTCACCGGCTTGAGTCGGGCCACCGGAGTCACCGCGCCCGTGCGGCCGACCTGGAACTCGACGTCCAGCAACTCGGTGAGTTCTTCAGTGGCGGGAAACTTGTGGGCGATGGCCCAACGCGGTTCCCGGGCGCGGAAACCGAGCTCGCGCTGGGAGGCGATGCTGTTGACCTTGAACACCACGCCGTCGATCTCGTAGGGCAACGCGTTGCGCCGCTCGCCGATGTCACGGTAGTAATCCAGGCATTCGTCGATGCCGCGGGCCAGTTTCAGCTCACGGCTGATGGGCATGCCCCAGGCCTTGAGTTGCTTGAGGTTACCGATGTGGGTGTCGGCGATGTCCGACGTCACCTGGCCGATGCCGTAGCAACAGAACTCCAGGGGCCGGTTGGCCGTGATCCTGGAATCGAGCTGACGCAGGCTGCCGGCCGCCGCGTTGCGCGGGTTGGCAAACGTCTTGCCGCCCACCTCCAACTGCGTGGCGTTGAGGCGCTCGAAGCCGGCCTTGGACATGTACACCTCGCCGCGCACTTCCAGCAGCGGCGGCCAGCCGGTGCCCTGCAACTTGAGGGGAATGTTGCGCACGGTGCGCACATTGACGCTGATGTCCTCGCCCGTGGTGCCGTCACCGCGCGTGGCGCCGCGCACCAGCATGCCGTCCTGATACAACAGGCTGACCGCCAGCCCATCGAGCTTCGGCTCGCAGCTGTACTCCACCGCCGCGCCACCGCCCAGCAAGTCACCCATGGGCAGGTCGAGACCTTCCGTCACCCGCCGGTCGAACTCACGCATGGTGGTTTCGTCGAAGGCGTTGCCCAGGCTGAGCATCGGGATCTCGTGGCGCACCTGGCTGAACGCCGACAGCGCCACGCTGCCGACCCGTTGGGTCGGGGAGTCGCTGGTGACCAGTTCCGGATGCTGCTCTTCCAGGGCCTTGAGCTCGTGGAACAGGCGGTCGTACTCGGCATCGGGAATGCTTGGCTCATCGAGGACGTGGTAGCGGTAGTTGTGCTGATCCAGCTCGGTACGCAGCTTTTGGATGCGGGTTTCAACGGCGTTCATGGGTGTTCTCTCATAAAGCAAAAGAGCAGCCTAGGCTGCTCGATTTTCTTGATACATGGGGGCGCTTCGCACCCCAGCGGGAGCAAGCTCCCTCGCCACACAAAGCTCTCTGGGCAGGAGAGCCATCTATCGCTCAGCGCTTCTGGGTCAGCGCCCGGCGCTCGAATTCGACGATGCGCTGGCGGTAGTGCTCGATGGTCTGGGCGGTCAGCACGCTGCGCTGGTCATCCTTCAGTTCACCATTGAGTTCCTGGGACAGCTTGCGCGCCGCGGCCACCATCACGTCGAAGGCTTGCTTGGGATGACGCGGGCCCGGCAGGCCGAGGAAGAAACTCACCGCTGGCGTGCTGAAATGATCGATGTCGTCGAGGTCGAACACACCGGGCTTGACCGCGTTGGCCATGGAGAACAGCACCTCGCCGTTACCGGCCATGCTTTCGTGGCGGTGGAAAATGTCCATCTCGCCGAAACGCAGGCCGCTTTCGAGGATGTTCTGCAGCAACGCCGGGCCCTTGAAGCCGGCCGGGTCGCGGCAGATCACGCTGATCACCAGCACTTCTTCAGCCTGGGCCTGGTCCTTGTCGGCGCTCGGGGTCCTGGTCTCGTCCGGGAAGTCGCCGTCGCGACTGCTGAAGCTCGGCCCACCATCCAGGTCGAGGTTCAGGTTCAAATCACCCTGGGACGGCTCGCTGTTGCGCTTGCCGCGCTTGGAACCCGACTCCCGTGGCTCGCGGACAGGTGCGCTCATCGACGGCAAGTCGTGCTCGTCCAGCTGCGGCTCCTTGTGGGTGTCCAGCACCCGCGGCGGGCCCAGCAGTTCGGCGCTGTCATCCTCATCAGGCAGGTTCGACAGGCTGCGATCCAGGCGAAACTTCAGTTTCCCCTTGCCGCCGCGCATGCGACGCCAGCCGTCGAAAAGAATACCGGCAATGACAATGATGCCGATGACGATCAGCCACTCGCGCAGACCGATTTCCATGTAATCCCGTGCCTCTATAAAAATGCTGAAAAATAAGGGGCTTAGCTATTTGCAAACCGCTTTAAAACGTGGCGCCAACTCTATGTTCTGAATGGCGTTTTGCCCACGCATACGAAAAATTGACATTAAACTAGCACGACCAAAGATAACTTTACACCGTCTGTCGCATAGGCTTGTGCCCAATCTGTGAATTGAACATCAACCCCCCGGGTAAAAAATACCTACAGCGTTCGAAGTAGAAGCCCTACAACCGGTTGTTCAGGCATCCACCATGGCCATGGCCTCCTCCACATCCACCGCCACCAGTCGCGAACAGCCAGGCTCATGCATGGTCACCCCCATCAACTGATCGGCCATTTCCATGGCGATCTTGTTGTGGGTGATGTAGATGAACTGCACCGTTTCAGACATCTCCTTCACCAGCCGTGCGTAACGGCCTACGTTGGCGTCGTCCAATGGCGCGTCGACTTCGTCGAGCATGCAGAACGGCGCCGGGTTCAATTTGAAGATGGCAAAGACCAGGGCCAGCGCGGTCAGCGCCTTTTCGCCACCGGAGAGCAAATGGATGGTGCTGTTCTTCTTGCCAGGAGGACGCGCCATGATTGTCACCCCTGTATCGAGTAAATCTTCGCCCGTCAGTTCCAAATAGGCGCTGCCGCCACCGAAAACTTTTGGGAAAAGGGCCTGCAAACCGCCGTTGATCTGATCAAAGGTATCCTTGAAGCGGTTGCGGGTTTCCTTGTCGATCTTGCGGATGACGTTTTCCAGGGTCTCCAGCGCTTCCACCAGGTCATCGTTCTGGGCGTCCAGGTAGCGCTTGCGCTCGGACTGCTGCTGGTACTCGTCGATGGCCGCCAGGTTGATTGCCCCCAGGCGCTGGATACGCTGGGCAATGCGCTCCAGTTCTTCCTCGGCGTCCTTTTCATTCGCCCCGGCCACCAAGGTGGCGAGCACGCCATCGAGGTCGTAGCCGTCTTCCAGCAATTGGTCCTGCAAGGCTTTGCGCCGCACCGTCAGGGCTTGCCACTCCATGCGCTGCTGTTCCATCTGGCCGCGGATCAGTTGGGATTGCTGCTCGGCCTGGCTGCGGCGCTTCTCAGCGTCGCGCAGTTCGCGGTCGGCGTCCTCCAGGGCGATCTGCGCCGTCTTGAGTTCTTCGTCGACGCTCATGCGCTTGTCGAGCAACTCTTCGAGTTTGAGGCGCAGCTCTTCCAAAGGTGCCTCGCCCTCCTCCAGATTGAGGCTCAGTTGCTCGCGTTTTTCGGTCAGGCGTTCGGACTGCATTTCCAGTCGTTCCAAGGCCTGGCGCGTGGAATCGTATTGAGCCTTGAGCGAGCCCAGGCGCACCGCCAACTGATGGGCGTGGTCCTTGTGCTGGCGTGCTTCCTGGCGCACCCGATCCAGGCGCTCACGCAAGCTGTCACGCTGGGCCAGCAGCAGTTCACGCTGCTCGGTGTCCAGTGCCATGGCATCGAGGGCCTCTTGCAGTTGCAAGCGCGCCTCACCGATCTGTTCGTGCTCCAGCGCCCGCTGCTCGCCCAGCTCGGTGATTTCTTCTTCCAGGCGGGTGCGACGCAGCGCCAGTTGCTCGACCTTGGCCTTGCCGGCCGACAACTGCGCCTTGAGCTCGCCTTGCTGGCGCGCTTCATCCTGCAACAGCCGCCGCAGGTGTTCGCGGCCGTTTTCCTGTTGACGCTGTTGCGCCCGCAGGTTTTGCAATTCGGTTTCCAGGGCTTCGACTCTGGCTTCGCGCTCTTCGCGTTCGGCGCCCAGGCGCTGGATTTCCTGGCCACGGGCGAGCATGCCGCTCTCGGCTTCGCTGGCCCGGCGCACCCGCAGGAAATGCCGGCCGACCCAATACCCGTCACGACTGATCAGGCTTTCGCCGGCCGCCAATTGCCCGCGCAGGGCCAACGCCTGCTCAAGGCTGTCCACCGGCTTGACCTGTCCCAGCCACGGCGACAAGTCCACCTGGGCCTCGACCTTGTCCAGCAAGCTGCCGGGAATTCGTACTCCGTCGCCGGCCGGGCTGAGCAGGCGCAGATCGCCCTGGGTAAAGCCCGACAGGTCGAAGCCGCCGAAGTCATCCACCAGCACCGCTTGCAGGTCGGCCCCCAGCACGGTTTCCACCGCCAGCTCCCAACCGGCATCGACCTTCAGCCCCTCGGCCAGCCGCGGGCGTTCGGCCAGGTGCTGGTCGCGCAGCCATTCGGCGGTGCCGGTGCCCGGGTCCAGCGCCGCTTGCTGCAAGGCCTCCAGCGAAGCCAGGCGCCCATTGAGCCGCTGCAACTCACCCTGGCCCTGCTGCTGGTTCTGCAAGGCCAATTGCAAGGCCTGGCGCAGTTGCTCAAGGCGTTCGACCTGGGCGTCTTCGCTGGCCTGCAAGTCTTCGAGGGTGGCTTCGCTGGTCGCCAGTTGTTCGCTCAGTTCCAGGATCGCTGCGTCTTCCGGGTCCGCCGCGAGCAAGGCGCGTTCTTCGGACAGGCGGCGCTGGCGTTCGGCCAGGCGCTCCATACTGGTTTCCAACTGCTGGATGCGCGACTGCTGGACTTCAGCCTGGCGCCGCGGCTCGGCCGAGGCCAGGTTGAAGCTGTCCCACTGCTCTTGCCAGCCATGCATGGTCAGTTCGGCTTCTTCCAGGGCCGCGGCGGCCTCTTCGGCGGCGGCACTGGTGATTTCCTGCTCCGGCGTGAGCCTGTCCAGCTCTTCGCCAAGGGTCAACAGCAGTGTGCGGTCGTGGCCCAGGTGCGATTCGGTTTCCAGGCGCGCCCGCTCGGCTTCCTTCAAGTCATCCTGCAACTGCCGCAGCCGTTGCTGCCCATGCTGGATGCTCTGCTCGACCCGGGCAATGTCGCCGCCCACCGAATAGAAGCGTCCTTGCACCAGATTGAAGCGCTCGGACAGGTCATGATGACCGTCGCGCAGGCGCTCGATGGCGGCGTCCGCATTACGCTGTTCGGCCACCAGGGCTTCGAAGCTGACTTCCTGGTTGCCAATGATCGCTTCACGCTGGCCGACCTGCTCGTTCAACGCCTGCCAGCGCAGGGCCGAAAGCTGGGCCTTGAGCTGGCGCTCCTCGCCCTTGTATTCCTGGTACTTCTTCGCGGCCTCGGCCTGGCGGTGCAGACGTTCGAGCTGACGTTCGAGCTCTTCGCGCAGGTCGGTCAGGCGCGCCAGGTTTTCGTGGGTGCGACGAATGCGGTTTTCGGTCTCGCGCCGCCGCTCCTTGTATTTGGAGATCCCCGCAGCCTCTTCGATGAAGTTGCGCAGGTCCTCGGGCTTGGCTTCGATCAGCTTGGAGATCATGCCCTGTTCGATGATCGAGTAGCTGCGCGGGCCCAGGCCGGTGCCGAGGAAAATATCGGTGATGTCGCGACGCCGGCACTTGGCGCCATTGAGGAAATAGCTGTTCTGGCTGTCGCGGGTCACTTTGCGACGAATGGAGATTTCCGCATAGGCTGCGTACTCGCCCACCAGGGTGCCGTCGGAGTTGTCGAACACCAGCTCGATGCTCGCCTGGCTTACCGGTTTGCGACTGGTGGAGCCGTTGAAGATGACATCGGTCATCGACTCGCCGCGCAGGTTCTTGGCTGAGCTCTCGCCCATCACCCAGCGCACGGCGTCGATGATGTTCGACTTGCCGCAACCGTTGGGTCCGACCACCGCCGCCATGTTACTGGGGAAGTTCACCGTGGTCGGGTCGACGAAGGACTTGAACCCCGCCAACTTGATGCACTTGAGCCGCACGTCAGGCCGCCGTCAGGGCAGCAACCACCAGATCGCAACTGCGCTGGGCGTAGGCCGTCAGCACGATGCGGATCTGCGGCAGATCACGGGCCAGCACGGCGGCGAGCAGGCGCTGGAACAGGTCGAGAAATTCGCTCATTTCCGCCTTGCGCTGCTCCAGGGCCAGGAAGTAGGCACGGCTCATGGCCGGTTGCAGGTTCTCGACGGTTTCCTGCAAGTACGGGTTGTTGGCGAAGAGATAGGCCGCGCGCATCACGCTGAAGCTTTCATCGACGAAGGTGCGGATGTCCTGGCGCGCGTAGGCGTCCTGGAGACGCTGCTGGATGGCCACGAACGGCGCCATGTCGGCCTGTTCTTTCCAGCCATGGGCCACGGCGTTGCCCAGCAGGATGTACAGCTCGCTCATCAGCGCGCAGAGGCTGCGCACCTTGTGTTCGGTAAGTTCGGTGACGTGGGCGCCACGGCGCGGCAGGATCGCGATCAAATGGCGTCGTTCCAGGATCAGCAAGGCTTCGCGGACCGAGCCGCGGCTGACATTGAGCGCCAGCGTGACCTTCTGTTCCTGGATGCGCTCTCCCGGCTTCATTTCGCCGCGAATGATGCGTTCGGCGAGATGGTGGGCGATTTGCTCGGCGAGGCTGTCCGGGGCCTTGAACGTCATGGTTGTCCTTCAAACTCTTCGATTTGCACAAGCGGCGCAGTGTAGCGCACTCGATACGTCATGGCGCAGGGCCTGCAGCGGGTTTTTGGCACGATATAAGCAAAAAAGTTTGAGCTTTTCATCCTGAACCAAACCTGTGGGAGCGAGCTTGCTCGCGATGGCGGTGCACCAGCCGATGAACGCATCGACAGACCCGACGCTATAGCGAGCAAGCTCGCTCCCACAATGGGTCCATACTGACCAAACACGGCAGTTCATCGACCAAACGAATTTTCCTGACCTTTAAGTCAGAAAATCATTGACCGAAAAGTCAGACCTGATAAATTCAGGCCCATGTCGATACAACAATAATGAGTCTGCGAGGCCTTCCGTGATCCAGTTTTTACTCAACCAGGAACTCCGTAGCGAGCACGCCCTGGACCCGAACCTGACCGTGCTCAACTATTTGCGCGAACACGTTGGCAAACCAGGCACCAAAGAAGGTTGCGCCAGCGGCGACTGTGGTGCGTGCACTGTGGTGGTGGGCGAATTGGAGACGGACGCGAATGGCCGCGAACGCATTCGCTACCGCAGCCTCAATTCGTGCCTGACCTTCGTCTCGTCCCTGCACGGCAAGCAACTGATCAGCGTCGAAGACCTCAAGCACCAGGGCCAACTGCACAGCGTCCAGCAGGCGATGGTCGATTGCCACGGTTCGCAGTGCGGTTTCTGCACACCCGGCTTCGTCATGTCGCTGTTCGCCCTGCAAAAAAACAGCGAGCAGCCCGACGCCCACAAGGCCCACGAAGCCTTGGCCGGCAACCTGTGCCGTTGCACCGGCTATCGGCCGATCCTGGCCGCCGCCGAGCAGGCCTGCTGCGGCAAGCAACCGGACCAGTTCGACGCCCGCGCGGCCGAGACCATCGCCCGCCTCAAAGCCATCGCGCCGACCGAGACCGGCGAGCTCAACAGCGGCGACAAACGTTGCCTGGTGCCGCTGACCGTGGCCGACCTGGCCGATCTCTACGACGCCTATCCCCAGGCGCGCCTGCTGGCCGGCGGCACGGACCTGGCCCTGGAAGTCACGCAATTTCACCGCACCCTGCCGGTGATGATCTACGTGGGCAACGTCGCCGAACTCAAGCGTATCGAGCGTTTCGACGATCGCCTGGAGATCGGCGCCGCCACCGCCCTCTCCGATTGCTACGAAGCCTTGAAAGCCGAATACCCGGACTTTGGCGAACTGCTGCAACGCTTCGCCTCGCTGCAGATCCGCAACCAGGGCACCCTCGGCGGCAACATCGGCAACGCCTCGCCGATTGGCGACTCGCCGCCCCTGCTGATCGCCCTCGGCGCGCAAATCGTGCTGTGCAAGGGCCAGACCCGGCGCACCCTGGCCCTGGAAGACTATTTCATCGACTACCGGGTCACTGCGCGCCAGGAAAGCGAATTCATCGAGAAGATCATCGTGCCCCGGGCCAGTGCCGAACAGGCGTTCCGCGCCTACAAGGTCTCCAAACGCCTGGACGATGATATTTCCGCGGTGTGCGCGGCGTTCAACCTGCGCATCGACAACGGCGTGGTCCGCGACGCCCGCGTCGCCTTCGGCGGCATGGCCGCCACACCCAAGCGTGCCAAGCATTGTGAAGCCGCATTGATCGGTGCGCCGTGGACCGACAGCACCGTCGAACGCGCCTGCGCTGCCCTGGCCGAGGACTTCACGCCGCTGTCGGACTTCCGCGCCAGCAAGGAATACCGCCTGCTCAGCGCCCGCAACCTGTTGCGCAAATACTTCATCGAACTGCAAACGCCGCACATCGAGACTCGGGTGACCGCTTATGTCTAACCATCACGCCGTAGAGAAGACCCAAGCCGAACTGGCCGAGCTGTTCGCCCGTGACCTGACCACTGGCGTGGGCCGCAGCGTCAAGCATGACAGCGCCGCCAAGCATGTGTCCGGCGAAGCGCAGTACATCGATGACCGCCTGGAATTCCCGAACCAGTTGCACGTCTACGCCCGGCTGTCGGACCGTGCCCATGCCCGGATCATCCGCATCGATACCGCGCCCTGCTACGCCTTCGAAGGCGTGCGCATCGCCATTACCCATGCCGACATTCCGGGGCTGAAGGACATCGGCCCGCTGCTGCCCGGCGACCCGCTGCTGGCCATCGATGACGTGCAGTTCGTCGGCCAACCGGTGCTGGCCGTCGCCGCCAGAGACCTGGAAACCGCCCGCAAGGCGGCGATGGCCGCCATCGTCGAATACGAAGACCTGGAACCGGTGCTGGATGTGGTCGAAGCCCTGCGCAAGCGGCATTTCGTGCTCGACAGCCACACCCACCAACGTGGCGATTCGGCCACGGCACTGGCGAGCGCCGAACATCGCCTCCAGGGTTCGCTGCACATCGGCGGCCAGGAGCATTTTTACCTGGAAACCCAGATTTCCTCGGTGATGCCCACCGAGGACGGCGGCATGATCGTCTACTGCTCGACCCAGAACCCCACCGAAGTGCAGAAGCTGGTGGCCGAAGTGCTGGGCGTGTCGATGAACAAAGTCGTGGTGGACATGCGCCGCATGGGCGGCGGCTTTGGCGGCAAGGAAACCCAGGCCGCCAGCCCGGCGTGCCTGTGCGCGGTCGTCGCCCACCTCACCGGGCAACCAACCAAGATGCGCCTGCCCCGGGTCGAAGACATGCTGATGACCGGCAAGCGCCACCCCTTCTACATCGAATACGACGTGGGCTTCGACAGCCGCGGGCGCTTGCACGGCATCGCCCTGGAACTGGCCGGCAACTGCGGTTGCTCGCCGGACCTGTCGGCTTCCATCGTCGATCGGGCGATGTTCCATGCCGACAACGCCTACTACCTGGGCGATGCCACCATCAACGGCCACCGCTGCAAGACCAACACCGCGTCGAACACCGCCTACCGTGGTTTCGGCGGGCCCCAAGGCATGGTCGCCATCGAAGAGGTGATGGATGCCATCGCCCGGCACCTGGGTCTGGATCCGCTGGCGGTGCGCAAGGCCAACTACTACGGCAAGACCGAACGCAACGTCACCCACTACTACCAGACCGTCGAGCACAACATGCTCGAGGAAATGACCGCCGAGCTTGAAGAAAGCAGCCAGTACGCCGAGCGCCGCGAAGCGATCCGCCGCTACAACGCCAACAGCCCGATCCTGAAAAAAGGCCTGGCGCTGACCCCGGTGAAATTCGGCATTTCGTTCACCGCCAGCTTCCTCAACCAGGCCGGCGCGCTGATCCACGTCTACACCGATGGCAGCATCCACCTCAACCATGGCGGCACCGAAATGGGCCAGGGCCTGAACACCAAGGTCGCTCAGGTGGTGGCCGAGGTGTTCCAGGTGGAAATGGACCGCGTGCAGATCACCGCGACCAACACCGACAAAGTGCCGAACACCTCGCCCACCGCGGCCTCCAGCGGCGCCGACCTGAATGGCAAGGCGGCGCAGAATGCCGCCGAAACCATCAAGCGACGCCTGGTGGAGTTCGCCGCGCGGCAGTACAAGGTCAGCGAAGAAGACGTGGCATTCCACAACGGCCATGTGCGGGTGCGCGATCACATCCTGAGCTTCGAGGCGCTGGTGCAGCAGGCGTATTTCGCCCAGGTCTCGCTGTCGAGCACCGGCTTCTACAAGACCCCGAAAATCTACTACGACCGCAGCCAGGCCCGCGGCCGGCCGTTCTACTACTACGCCTATGGCGCAGCCTGCGCCGAGGTGATCGTCGACACCCTCACCGGCGAGTACAAGATGCTGCGCACCGACATCCTCCACGACGTCGGCGCCTCGCTGAACCCGGCCATCGACATCGGCCAGGTCGAGGGTGGTTTCATCCAGGGCATGGGCTGGCTGACCATGGAAGAGCTGGTCTGGAACGACAAGGGCAAGCTGATGACCAATGGCCCGGCCAGCTACAAGATCCCCGCCGTGGCCGACATGCCGCTGGACCTGCGGGTCAAGCTGGTGGAAAACCGCAAGAACCCTGAAGACACGGTGTTTCACTCCAAGGCCGTGGGCGAACCGCCGTTCATGCTCGGCATCGCCGCGTGGTGCGCCATCAAGGACGCCGTGGCGAGCCTGGGGGATTACCGGCATCAACCGAACATCGACGCCCCGGCCACGCCGGAGCGGGTGTTGTGGGGGTGTGAGCAGATGCGGGGGTTGAAGGCGGTCAAGGCTGAGGAAGCGGAAGTCGAAGTGGCTTCGCTCTAGACCGCGGCGCGGCCGATCGCGAGCAAGCTCGCTCCCACAGGAGTTTTGTTAACCCTGAGGTCCTCTGTGGGAGCCGGGCTTGCTCGCGATGAGGCCGGAACAGACAAAACAGATGTCGAGGTGGAATATGTACAACTGGATCAGCGCCCTCGCCGACCTGCAAACCCGCGGCGAACCCTGTGTGCTGGTGACGATCATCGAAGAACTCGGCTCCACCCCGCGCAACGCCGGTTCGAAGATGGTCATCAGCGCCAGCCAGACGTTCGACACCATCGGTGGCGGCCACCTGGAATACAAGGCCATGGAAATCGCCCGGAACATGCTCGCCAGCGGCCAGCAGAATACCCATCTGGAGCGCTTCAGCCTCGGTGCGAGCCTGGGCCAGTGCTGCGGCGGCGTCACCGTGTTGCTGTTCGAACCCATGGGCCAGGTCCAGGCGCAGATCGCCGTGTTTGGCGCCGGCCATGTCGGCCGCGCCCTGGTGCCACTGCTGGCGAGCCTGCCCTGCAAGGTGCGCTGGATCGATTCGCGGGAGGCGGAATTCCCCGAACAATTGCCCCACGGCGTACGCAAGATCGTCACCGAAGAGCCCCTGGATGAAGTCGACGAATTGCCCGCCGGCAGCTACTGCATCGTCATGACCCACAACCATCAGCTCGACCTGGAACTGAGCGCCGCGATCCTCAAGCGCAACGACTTTGCCTACTTCGGCCTGATCGGCTCGAAGACCAAACGGGTCAAGTTCGAACATCGCCTGCGCGATCGTGGTTTCGACAGCGCCACCTTGCAACGCATGCGTTGCCCGATGGGCATCGGCGAAGTCAAAGGCAAGTTGCCTGTGGAAATCGCCATCTCCATCGCCGGCGAAATCATCGCCACCTATAACGCCGATTTCGGCCAGCACACCGTGCGCGCCGAACCGATTGCCAAGCTGCTGCCGGCCTCGCGCCGCAGCCAGGCGAACCGTTGAACACTCGTTGAGAATTCCCATGCCCCTGACACGCAAAGCCTACCGCGCCGCCCTGCTCCACAGCCTCGCCGACCCGGCCGAAGTGGGTATCGAGGCGTCCTATGAATATTTCGAAGACGGTTTGCTGGTGGTAGAGAACGGCCAGATCAGCGCCATCGGCCACGCCTATGACCTGCTGCCAACCCTGGCGGCGGATATCGAAATCGCCCATTACCCGGACGCGCTGATCACCCCAGGTTTGATCGACACCCACATCCACCTGCCACAAACCGGCATGGTCGGCGCCTATGGCGAACAACTGTTGGACTGGCTCAACACCTACACCTTCCCCTGTGAAAGCCAGTTCGCCGACAAGGCCCACGCCGACGCGGTGGCGGATATTTTCGTCAAGGAATTGCTGCGCAACGGCACCACCACCGCGCTGGTGTTCGGCAGCGTGCACCCGCAGTCGGTGAACGCGTTTTTCGAAGTGGCCCAGAAGCTCGACCTGCGGATGATCGCCGGCAAGGTGATGATGGACCGCAACGCCCCGGACTACCTGACCGACACCGCCGAATCCAGCTACACCGAGAGCAAGGCGCTGATCGAGCGCTGGCACGGCAAGGGTCGCCTGCACTACGCCGTGACCCCACGCTTCGCGCCCACCAGCACCCCGGAACAGCTGGCCCTGGCCGGTCAGTTGCTGGGGGAATACCCCGACTTGTACATGCAGACCCACATCAGCGAGAACCTGCAGGAAGTGCAGTGGGTCAAGGAACTGTTCCCGGAGCGCAAGGGTTACCTGGACGTCTACGATCACTACCAGTTGCTCGGCGAGCGCTCGGTGTTCGCCCACGGCGTGCACCTGTGCGACGACGAATGCGCGCGCCTGGCCGAGACCGGTTCGGCCATCGCCTTCTGCCCGACCTCGAACTTTTTCCTCGGCAGCGGCCTGTTCAACCTGCCGATGGCCGAGAAGCACAAGGTGAACGTAGGGTTGGGTACAGACGTCGGTGGCGGCACCAGTTTTTCGCTGCTGCACACCCTGAACGAAGCCTACAAGGTGATGCAGTTACAAGGGGCGCGGCTGAGCCCGTTCAAGTCGCTGTACCTGGCCACCCTCGGCGGCGCCCGGGCCTTGCGCCTGGAGGACAAGATCGGCACGTTGCAACCGGGTACGGATGCGGACTTCCTGGTGCTGGACTACAACGCCACGCCGCTGCTGGGCTATCGCCTGAAGCAGGCCAGGGACATTGCCGAGCGGTTGTTCGTGTTGATGACGTTGGGGGATGACCGGACGGTGGCGCAGACTTATGCGGCCGGTAAATTGGTTCATCAGCGCTAAAGTTTCAGCGCCTGTTGGATCGCTATCGCGAGCAAGCTCGCTCCCACAAGGGTTATGTGAACAACACAAATCCACTGTGGGAGCGAGCTTGCTCGCGATGGACGGTATGACTGATTCAACCCTCAGAGCTTGGCCGTCGACCGCCCCGGCTTCTTGCTCTGCAACAAATGCGAGAACACCGCGTGCAAGTCATCCGACGCACTTTCTTCGTCGAGGTTGAGTTTGCTGTCGATGTGGTCCATGTGATGCATCATCAGGTCCACCGCCAACGTCGCATCGCGCGCCTCGATGGCGTCGATCAACTGGGTGTGTTCGTCGTAGGAACAGTGGGAGCGGTTGCCGCTTTCGTACTGGGCGATGATCAGCGACGTCTGGGACACGAGGCTGCGCTGGAAACTGATCAGCGGTGCATTCTTCGCCGCTTCGGCCAGCTTGAGGTGGAACTCGCCCGACAAACGGATACCGGCGCCGCGGTCGCCACGGGAGAAACTGTCACGCTCATCGCTGACCATCTGCCGCAGCTCAGCCAGTTGTTCGGCCGTGGCGTGCTGCACCGCCAGTTCGGTGATCGCCCGCTCCACCAGGCGCCGGGCCATGAACACCTGGCGAGCCTCTTCGACACTGGGGCTGGCCACCACGGCACCGCGATTGGGCCGCAGCAACACCACGCCTTCGTGGGCCAGGCGTGACAACGCCCGGCGGATGATCGTGCGGCTGACCCCGAAAATTTCCCCCAGCGCCTCTTCGCTCAACTTGGTACCGGGCGCCAGGCGTTGTTCGAGGATGGCCTCGAAGATATGCGCATAGACAATATCGTCCTGGGTTCCGCTGCGGCCGGCTTTACCAGCTCGCGGTTGTTTCTTGAGGGGCTGCAACTGTTCGTTCATGGGCACTCGAGTCGGGAGAACTGCGGCGAATTGACCGTGACTGTAATACGGCACAGCGGGTCGCTGGCAAGTATCGCGTAAAAAACAGCTCGATTGTACACAACCTCTGATGGCAACACGACTGTACGGCTGTTTGCGGGCATGGCTGTATTGCAATCGGCAGTTGGGTTGAGTTTAGGCTTAAACCCACCATTCTGTGACACCTGTGGGAGCAAGGCTTGTGGGAGCAAGGCTTGCCCGCGATGAACGACAACGCGGTCCTTTGACAGACCGAATCGTCTGCATCGCGAGCAAGCTTTGCTCCCACAAGCCTTGCTCCCACACGCATAATCTATAACAAGGAACATCGCCCACCATGACCGAAGTCACGACCACGCCACTTCGTCCATTAGCCGACACCTCGCCCTCGGCCATCGTCGCCGGGTTCATCGCGATGATGACCGGCTACACCAGCTCCCTGGTGCTGATGTTCCAGGCCGGACAGTCGGCGGGGCTGACCAGCGGGCAGATTTCCTCGTGGATCTGGGCGATTTCCATTGGCATGGCCGTGTGCTCCATCGGGTTGTCGCTGCGTTATCGCACGCCGATTACCATCGCCTGGTCGACACCTGGCGCTGCGCTGTTGATCACCAGCCTGGGCGGTGTGAGTTACGGCGAGGCCATCGGCGCCTATATAACCTGCGCAGTCCTGGTGACGATCTGTGGCCTGACCGGCAGTTTCGAGCGCCTGGTCAAGCGCATTCCGGCCTCGCTGGCGGCAGCGTTGCTGGCGGGCATCCTGTTCAAGATCGGCAGCGAGATCTTCGTCGCCACCCAGCATCGCACCGGCCTGGTGCTGGGGATGTTTTTCACCTACCTGATCGTCAAGCGCCTATCGCCCCGCTACGCGGTATTGGCGGCGCTGCTGATCGGCACGGCGCTGTCGGGCCTGCTGGGGCTGCTGGACTTCAGCGGCTTCGCCCTGGAAGTCGCGACGCCGGTGTGGACCACGCCGCACTTCTCCCTGGCGGCCACCATCAGCATCGGTATTCCACTGTTCGTGGTGGCGATGACCTCGCAGAACATGCCCGGCATCGCCGTGCTGCGGGCCGACGGCTACAACGTGCCGGCCTCGCCTCTGATCACCAGCACCGGTATTGCCTCGCTGCTGTTGGCGCCGTTCGGCTCCCATGGCATCAACCTGGCCGCCATCAGCGCGGCCATCTGCACCGGCCCCCACGCCCACGAAGATCGCAACAAGCGCTACACGGCAGCGGTGTGGTGCGGGATTTTCTACGGGATTGCCGGGGTGTTCGGCGCGACGCTGGCGGCGTTGTTCGCGGCGCTGCCCAAGGAACTGGTGCTGTCCATCGCGGCCTTGGCACTGTTCGGCTCGATCATCAATGGCTTGAGCATCGCCATGAGCGAAGCGAAGGAACGGGAAGCGGCGCTGATCACCTTCATGGTCACGGCGTCGGGGCTGACACTGTTCTCCATCGGTTCGGCGTTCTGGGGGATTGTGGCGGGGGTGTTGACCCTGGTGATTCTGAACTGGCGTAGCGCTTGAAAGCTTCGCGAGCAAGCTCGCTCCCACAGGAGATTTGGGGTGTTCATGCGCCCCTTGTGGGAGCGAGCTTGCTCGCGATAGCGGCCTGAAGGTCACTCAATACCCAACAGACAGGCACAAAAAAACCGGCCCCCAGACGGGCAGCCGGTTTCGGAACATCATCGGACCATCAAGCGACCGGGTTGATCGGCTTTTCCGGATACCAGACGTCCATCAGCGGGCTGACTTCCACGCTGGTCAGCTCAGGACGGGCCTTGAGCCAGGCTTCAACGGCAGCGCGCTGCGCTTCGGTGACCGAGCCACGCTTCTGCAGGCAAACCAGACCGTAGTCGTCGCCGCCGACGTAGCCCAGGCCGTTGGCTTCCATGGCTTCTTTCAGGAAAGCGTCGAGGAAAGCGTCAATAGCCTCATCGGCCAGATCTTCTTTGAAATCCAGGTTCAGTTCGAAACCCAGCTCTTGAAATTCATCCACGCACAGTTTTTTGCGCAGACGCTGGGAACGGTTAGTCGCCATTGGAACAATCCTCATAAGTAATAACGGCCGGCACTTTACCAGTTTGATGCGTCGATTGCCCGACTGATCGGGCGTATCGGCCTACCGTCGGTAAAAAATAGCAGCCGAAGGGCTCAGGCACGGCCCAAGCCGTTGCAGCTTGGGGCATAATGCCGACACTTTCATGACCGTTGAGGACGTTCATTTTCATGTCCTCGTTTTTTCCCCCTCGCCCGTAGGGTTCTATTTCAAATGATCAAATCTTTGCGTCCACTGCTTCTGGCCAGCCTTCTTCTTCCCCTGGCCCTCCCTGTCACCACCCACGCCGCCACGATCAACACTGCCCTGTCGCCCAATGTGCAAAAAGCCCTCAAGGCCAGCAAACTGCAGGATGACGCCCTGTCCCTGGTGATGGTGCCGCTCAATGGCCCCGGCACTCCAACGCTGTACAACGCCGACGTTTCGGTCAACCCCGCTTCCACCATGAAACTGGTGACCACCTACGCGGCCCTGGAAATGCTCGGCCCCAATCACCAGTGGAAAACCGAGTTCTACACCGACGGCACCCTCAGCGGCGGGATTCTCAACGGCAACCTGTACCTCAAGGGCGGCGGCGATCCCAAGCTGAACATGGAAAAACTCTGGCTGCTGATGCGCGACCTGCGGGCCAACGGCGTGCAGCAGATCACCGGCGACCTGGTCCTGGACCGCAGTTTCTTCATCCAGCCGCAACTGCCCGAGTTCAACGACGACGGCAATGACGAAAACAAGCCGTTCCTGGTCAAGCCCGACTCGCTGCTGGTCAACCTCAAGGCCCTGCGCTTCGTCGCCCGCAATGACGGCGGCCGGGTGCTGGTGTCGGTGGAACCGCCGATTGCCAGCATTCGCATCGAAAACCAGGTCAAGGCGGTCAATTCCAAGCAATGCGCCGGCGGCGTGCGCTACAACCCGGTGCCACAGGCAGACGGCAGCGTGACGGTGACCGTCGGCGGCCAGCTTGGTGACGGTTGCAGCTCCCAGACCTACCTGTCGCTGCTGGACCATGCCACCTACACCGCGGGTGCCGTGCGGGCGATCTGGAAGGAACTGGGCGGCAGCATCCAGGGCAAGGACCGCCTGGCCGCGACCCCGAGCAACGCCAAGGTGCTGGCCCGGGCGTTCTCCCCGGACCTGGCGGAGATCATCCGCGACATCAACAAATACAGTAACAACACCATGGCCCAGCAGTTGTTCCTGAGCCTCGGCGCGCAGTTCCGTAACGAAGCCGATGGTGATGACGCCAAGGCGGCGCAACGGGTGGTGCGCCAGTGGCTGGCCAAGAAAGGCATCACCGCGCCGCACCTGGTGATGGAGAACGGCTCCGGTCTGTCCCGTGCCGAACGGGTCAGCGCCCGGGAAATGGCGGCGATGCTGCAAGCGGCCTGGCGCAGCCCGTATTCGGCGGAGTTCATTAGCTCGATGCCGATTGCCGGCACCGACGGCACCATGCGCAAACGCCTGAAGACCACCGCCATGGCCGGCGAGGCCCACGTCAAGACCGGGACCCTGAACACCGTCCGCGCCATCGCCGGCTACAGCCGCGACATCAATGGCAACACCTGGGCGGTGGTAGCGATCCTCAACGATCCGAAGCCATGGGGCGCTTCGTCGGTGCTGGACCAGGTGCTGCTGGACCTGTACCGCCAGCCGAAACTGCCGCAGACGGCTTCGGTGCTCTGACCCAGCGCAAAACCCAATGTGGGAGCGCGCTTGCTCGCGATTCGGTCGGCCAGTTGATAGGGATGTGACTGACCTGGCGCTATCGCGAGCAAGCTCGCTCCCACAGGGGATTTGTGTCCACTTTGGCCCCATGTACCCAGCCCAAGTGGCTAATCCAGCTGCGTCTCGACCCGATCCCGCCCGGCCTGCTTGGCCGCGTACACACCCGAGTCGGCCCTGAGCAGCAACGCATCGGCGCCCTCCCCGGCGCGCCAGGTGGCGATGCCGAAGCTGGCGGTGACCACCCCCACATCCTCGATGGGCGCAGCCCGCAAGCCTTCCCACAGTTCCAGGGCCAGGGAATAGGCGCTGTCGCTGTCAGTGTCCGGGCACAGCACCACGAACTCTTCCCCACCCAACCGGCAGAACACATCGGTGCGGCGCAACCGTTGGGCGATGCGCTGGCAGACCGCCTGCAATACCCGGTCGCCCACCGCATGGCCGTGTTGGTCATTGATGCGCTTGAAGTGGTCGATGTCGAGCATGATGACCGCCAGCCCACCGGAACCACGCTCGACCCGGGCCATCTCCGAGGTCAGGCGCTCCTGGAAATAGCGGCGATTGCGAATGCCGGTCAGGGCGTCGGTCACGGACAGCGCCCGCAGTTCTTCTTCCACGCGTTTGAGGTCGGAAATATCCGAGATATAGCCGTGCCACAACACCCCACCGCCAGGCAGCTCCTCAGGCGTGGCCTCGCCGCGCACCCAACGCAGGCCGCGCAAAGGCAGTTGCACCCGGTACTCTTCACGCCACGGGCTCAAGGTGTGGGCCGAAGCACGAATCGAAGCGCGGACGCGCGTACTGTCCAAGGAGTGAATACGCGAGAAAATCGCCTCGGCGTTCTGCACCAGTACATCGGGTTCCAACTCATAGATGTCGCGGATGCCGTCGCTGGCATAGATCACGCTGAAGCGACCATTGAAGTCCATCTTGAACTGGTAGATCCCCCCGGGCACATGAGCGCTGAGCTTTTTCAACAGCAGGTCACGGGCCGCCAGCGCTTCGTGGACGCGTTTGCGTTCGGTGACGTCGATGCAGATTGCCAGGTGCCCGACCCACAGCCCCTGCTCATCGAGCATCGGTGTGGCGAGCATGTTCACGGTCAAGTGGCTGCCATCGCGGCGTACCAGGGTCCATTCCCGAGCCTGTTGCCCACCCTGTTCACCGCCCTCGAGCAGCATCGCATGGCAGGTGGGGATCGGTTTGCCAAAACGCGCGCCGAGCTGGGCGGCCCGGGCCTGGAGCTCGCGGGGCACATGCAGGCTTTCCAGGGTCATGCTTTGCAGCACCTCGCAACTCGGGTAGCCGAGCATCTGTTCGGCGCCAGCGTTGAATGTCGTGATAACGCCGCGCAGGTCAGTGGCAATGATCGCGACCTGGGTTGCGGCATCCAGCACCCCGCGCAACTGGCCGTGGGTGCCGCGCAATTCCTGTTCCCGGGCGCGCAGTTCACGGGTGCGTTGCTCCACCAGCTTCAAGGCCCGCTGCCGCTGGCTGACCAGCACGTAGAGCAAGGCACTGAGCAGCAGGCTGAGCAAACCGCCGAGTATCACCATGCCCGTGATCGAAGAGTGATTGGTCGACAGGAACACCCGGCTGGGCCGCAATTCCACCCGGTAATTGTGATCAGCCAGGTGCAACAGGCGGGTCGCCGATAAATCACTGTCACCCGGCGCGTCGAGAGTGTCGAACAACACTTCCTCCCGGTCGGACGTGGACTGGTCCAGAACACGCATCGAAAGGTTGTCATGACCTGCGGTCGGCAAGCCATCGCCCACCAGCTGACGCATGTTGATACCCGCCACCACGTAACCGAACGGTTCCTTGACCGACGCCCGGGTGACCGGCGCCACCAGCAACACGCCACGGGCGAAGTCCGGTCCGACCCCCATCAGGTCCAACGGCTGCGAGACCACCAGCGTGCCAAGCAAACGCGCTCGCTCAAGCGCGGCCCGCCGCAATGGATGGGAAAGCAGATCGAACCCCAGGGGGGACATCGAGAGCGGCTGGCTCTGGAGGTACAGCACTGGCACGTACTCGTCTCGCTCGGCGGCACGCCGCAAGCCGCCGCTATTGTCGGCCTCGCGGATGGCAAAGGCGTCGTCTCCCTGGGCTCGCGTCTCTTGTTCGAAGGATTGTCGCAGGTCCCGAGATACCCGGGGCGCCCAGGCGAAGGCCAGGGTGCGCCGCAACAGCGGTTCGACGTAGCCGTGAAATTCCGCGTTGGAAACCGCTACCGAATTGGCAAAGAACCGCCGCAAACCATCGAGACGTTGTTCTTCGTCCTGGAAGCGTTCTTCGATACGGCTGAAGCGCTCCTCGGCTTGCAACTCGAAGCGCTGGCGCAGTTGCTGACTGAACAGGTTCGTCATCGCCCAGCTCAGCAAGCCGGTCAGGAAGGTGCCGGCCAGCAGCACCAGCGAAGCCACTAGCCAGGCCGACACATCTTCGCTGATAAAGCCCAGGATCCTGGGGCGCACCCGATGCAATGCCATAAACACAACTCAGAATGGAGCCAGGCATAGGCACTGCCCTGGACACAACCTAAGTTATAGCCATTAGCCATTACTTTGACCAGCCCCAAAATGCAGCTGGAAGCCTTGAATTACAAGGCTTCATGGATCCAATCAGACTTCGATCAACGGGCCATGATCTTCCAGGCACGGTGGATCTTGCCGTTGCGGGCAAAATCCGGATCAATGGTCTTGGCGGTGATCTCTTCCACCGCGTAGCGCTCGCCGAGATTGTCCTCGAGCTGGAACTTGCGGAAGTTGTTGGAGAAATACAGCACACCGCCCGGGGCCAGGCGCGCCATGGCCAGGTCCAGCAACTGGACATGGTCGCGCTGCACATCGAACACGCCTTCCATGCGCTTGGAGTTGGAGAAGGTCGGCGGGTCGATGAAGATCAGGTCGTACTCGTCACGACTGGCTTCCAGCCAGGCCATCACGTCGCCCTGCTCCAGACGATTCTTGTCGGAAAAACCATTGAGCGACAGGTTGCGCCGCGCCCAGTCCAGGTAGGTTTTCGACAAGTCGACACTGGTGGTGCTCCGAGCACCACCCTTGGCAGCGTGGACGCTGGCGGTCGCGGTGTAGCAGAACAGGTTGAGGAAGCGTTTGCCGGCCGCCTCTTTCTGGATCCGCAGGCGCATCGGCCGATGATCCAGAAACAGCCCGGTGTCCAGGTAGTCGGTGAGGTTGACCAGCAGCTTCACGCCGCCTTCGTTGACCTCGGTGAACTTGCCCTGGGCGCTCTGGCGCTCGTACTGCTTGGTGCCGCTCTGACGCTCGCGGCGCTTGATCACCACACGGTTCTTGTCGACGTTCAGTGCCTGGGGAATGGCCGCCAGGGCGTCGAACAAGCGGGCCGAGGCCTTTTCCGGGTCGATGGACTTCGGCGCGACGTACTCCTGGACGTGAACCCAGTCGTGGTAGAGGTCGATGGCCATGGAATATTCCGGCATGTCGGCATCGTAGACCCGGTAGCAGTCCACACCTTCACGCTTGGCCCATTTACTCAGCAACTTGAGGTTCTTTTGCAGGCGATTGGCGAACATCTGCCCGCCTTCGCTCAACCGCGCCTGCTCGACCACAGGGGCCGGTGCCGGAGCCAGTTTGATCGGGTTGCCGTTCTTGTTGTACTGGCGCTCTTGCGGTACTTCAGGGGCCTGATCGTAGGCGGCCTGTTCGCGCTCGGCCTGGCGTTGCTCCGGGGTGCGACGCTCGCCGGTGACGAACTGATCCGGCAGGACCTTGATCAGCAGCAGCTTGCACGGCAAGGCGCCGTTCCAGAACGAATACTGCTTGTGGCTGCGAATGCCCATGCGCTTGCCCAGGTCTGGCGCGCCGGTGAACACCGCCGCCTCCCAGTTCAGGCAGGCCTGGCGCAGACGTTCGCCGAGATTCTGGTAGAGGTAAAGCAGGCTGGCTTCGTCGCCCAGACGCTCGCCGTACGGCGGGTTGCAGATCACCAGGCCTTTCTGGTTCTGGTCCGGACGCGGTTCAAAGGTGGCGACTTCGCCCTGATAGATCTTGATCCACTCGCTCAGGCCCGCACGCTCGACGTTGTTGCGGCCCGGCTGGATCAGCCGTGGGTCGGCTTCGTAGCCGCGAATCCACAACGGCGGCTTGGCCAGCCCGGCGGCGGCGCGGGCGGTGGCCTCTTCGTGGAGTTTCTTCCACAACGCCGGCACATGGCCGAGCCAGGCGGTGAAGCCCCACTGCTGGCGACGCAGGTTCGGCGCCATATCGGCGGCGATCATGCCTGCTTCCACCAGGAACGTGCCGACACCACACATCGGGTCGGCCAGCGCCCCGCCTTCAGCGGCAATGCGCGGCCAACCGGCGCGGATCAGGATCGCGGCGGCGAGGTTTTCCTTCAGCGGCGCGGCGCCTTGCTGCAGGCGATAACCGCGCTGGTGCAGGCTGTGGCCGGAAAGGTCGAGGGAGAGGATCGCTTCGCCGCGGTCCAGGCGCAGGTGGATGCGCAGGTCCGGGTTGAGCTTGTCGATGGACGGCCGCTCGCCCGTCGGGGTGCGCAGCTTGTCGACGATGGCGTCCTTGACCTTCAAGGCGCCGAAGTGAGTGTTGTCGATGCCCGAACCATGGCCACTGAACTCCACCGCCAGGGTGCCATCGGCCAGCATATGATCTTGCCAGTCGACATCCAGCACACCGTGGTACAGGTCTTCGGCATCCTTCATCGGGAAGCGCTTGAGCACCAGCAACACGCGGTTGGCCAGGCGCGACCACAGGCACAGGCGATAGGCCGTTTCCATGTCGGCCATGCCACGCACGGCCGAGGTGTGCTCGCGCGCCTCTTCAAGGCCAAGCCCGACGGCTTCCTCGATCAGCAGGCCTTCGAGGCCCTTGGGGCAGGTGAGGAAGAGTTCGAAACGATCGGACATGGGATTTCCAGAGCCTTTGGCTAAGTGGACCGGGCAACGCATTGCCGGGCCGGGTTCAGTCAGGTGCTTTTCTCAAGAGCACCCGCGTGGCACGAATGTGTGCCGTGCCGCCCTCGCCGCTCAGGTTAAAAGAGCTTTGATGCGAAGGCAGGTAAAAAATTCTGTGCAACAAATTGTGAAAACTCGACCCTTTCGTCGAATAGTACCCGAGTGCAACAGGGGGACATTCTCATTCAAGCAAAGCCAGTCCCCTTTGGCGCAGGGCCGATCATACAGGGGTCTTGCTCAAAAGCGGTCAACGAACATGAAGTTACTTATCGCCCTAACATCTTTATTGTTACGTGCTTATGACAAAACGATCATTCCATCCCTGTGACGCTTTGGTTAGAACTCAACACAGGTTGACGTCGCAACGGCGTCAACACCTCGGCTCGTCACGCCGGCAACGAGCCACCAACGGCAGAATGATTCTGCCCCGGCCTCGATAGAGGTCGACGCTAAGTAACAGTCAACAAGTGAGGGCAACACCCTATGAGAAGACTTAAGCGTGATCCGTTGGAAAGAGCATTTTTACGTGGTTACCAATATGGCGTTGGTGGTAAATCCCGTGAGCTTTGCCCCTTTACTCTACCGTCGGTACGTCAAGCCTGGATCAACGGCTGGCGAGAAGGACGCGGCGACAACTGGGACGGTATGACCGGCACTGCGGGTATCCACAGACTCAACGAACTTCACGCCGTCGGCTGACACAGGGCTTAATACTCAAGAACTCGACAATTTGACACCCATATCGATTTAACCACGCACGTCCCATCCGGACGGCGGGCTACGGCCCAGGGGGCTCCTTCGAGGAGCCCTTTTTAATGCCTGGGCTTTATGCGATCGCCTGAGCGGCAAACACCAATACCTTGGCTTTATGTAATTACTAAGCTGCAAACGCCGTTGTGGCGAGGGAGCTTGCTCCCGCTGGGCTGCGCAGCAGCCCCAAAAGCCATTGCACGGTGAGCCAGGCAAATGGCATCAGTCGGTTTCAGGACTGCTTCGCAGTCCAGCGGGAGCAAGCTCCCTCGCCACAGGGGTCTGTTCAGACTTCAAGGCGCGGCTGATCAACCCAACGCCGCAATGGCATCCACCGATTCGCGGATCAACGCCGGCCCTTTATAGATGAACCCCGAATAGATCTGCACCAGGCTCGCCCCGGCGGTGATCTTCTCGGCGGCATGCTTGCCTTCGGTAATCCCGCCCGCCGCGATGATCGGCAAGCGCCCCGCCAATTCAGCGGCCAGCACCTTCACGGTGTGGGTGCTCTTGTCACGCACTGGCGCGCCAGACAAACCACCCGCCTCGTCACCGTGCTCCAGCCCTTCGACACCTTCGCGCCCCAGGGTCGTGTTGGTGGCGATCACCGCGTCCATGCCCGTCTCGATCAGGGCCTGGGCCACCTGGGTGGTCTCCTCGTCGGTCATGTCCGGGGCGATCTTGATCGCCAGTGGCACATGCCGGCCGTGGGTCAACGCCAGTTCCGCGCGACGCCGGGCCAGGTCGGCCAGCAATTGCTTGAGGGAATCACCGAATTGCAGGCTGCGCAGCCCCGGGGTGTTGGGGGAGCTGACGTTGACGGTCACGTAGCTGGCGTGGGCGTAGACCTTGTCCAGGCAGATCAGGTAGTCGTCGACGGCCCGCTCCACTGGCGTGTCGAAGTTCTTGCCGATGTTGATGCCCAGCACGCCCTGGTACTTGGCCGCTGCGACGCGAGCCAGCAAGTTGTCTACACCCAGGTTATTGAAACCCATGCGGTTGATGATCGCCTCGGCTTGCGGCAGGCGGAAGATCCGTGGCTTGGGGTTGCCCGGCTGGGGTCGTGGGGTAACGGTGCCGATTTCGACGAAACCGAAACCCAACTGGGCGAACCCGTCGATGGCCGCACCATTCTTGTCCAGGCCCGCCGCCAACCCGACCGGGTTGGGAAACGCCAGGCCCATGACCGTCACCGGCAATTTCGCCGGTGCCTTGCACAGCAAACCGTTGAGGCCCAAACGTCCGCCCGCGCCGATCAGGTCAAGGGACAGATCGTGGGAGGTTTCCGGGGAAAGTTTGAACAACAGCTGACGGGCCAGGGTGTACATGGGTGGGTTTGACTCGATCGACGAAATGAGGCGCGGATTATAGCCGGGGTGAAGGGATGGGAGCGAGCAACCGATGGCGGCTGCTCCCGGGTTGAATCAAGACGTGGTCGTTTCCTGCAGAGTATAGGTATTGCCGGTTTGTTTCAGGTTGGCAAAGATGAGTGGAAAATAAAGAACCGTCATCATTATGGCGAAACAGCCATTGAGCATATGGCCCTGGGTATCGTCTCCGAACTGGGATTCACTCAATATGGCCGCTATCGCACCTAGGAACAGGGTGAGAGTATGCCCAAACGATAGACGTACCCCCGCAACATTCACGAATGCATCGGCCAATTGCGTTCTGGTGGGCCACTGAACACCAGCGCGCACCTCCAAGGCCACTTGTTGTAAAGACTCAGGATCAGAAAAGACCGAATCCAGTCCTCGTTGGGGCGAAAGCACATGCCAACTTTTGCAGACAATCAAGGTAGCCACATCGGCTACCATTCCGAGCGCGTTCAGCCCGGCTTGAATAGCGTCCGCCCCGAAATCGTGACCAAGCTCCCCGGCTGCCCTGGCAGGCCCACTCAATGGCATGACCTTTCCCAGCTCAGCCAAAGCAAATTGACCTGCGCCATAAGCCGCTGCTGTCACCGCGGTTGACGCTGCGTTCGCGGGACCTGCGTTGTCTTTCAAAGGAAAGAAGGATTGAGCCACCGCCCGAGCCATGATGTAGACGACTCCACCGGTCAATGCTGGGAAAACCTTTGACGCCGCTCCCGTGAGAACGGCCGCGACCGAACCTCCCAGCGCAGCAGACGCTATGCACAAATTCCCCAACCGAGACTTCCAGGTCGCCTCCCCTGCCATCTCCCTGCGGACAGCCCCCATCAGCGTCAATGCCGGCCCCATCATTGCCAGCGCAACGGTCGCCCATGCCCGCGTGGCCTCAGGTGTATCACCTTCGCGCAGAGCGTGTTCGACGTGATAGCCAACGTACTGGCGCAAACAGGTGGCCAGCGCAATGATCAAGCCCGTGTGCCCAGCGACATTCAGGAGATTGAGTCCTGGCCCCTTGGCGGCTTCGAGCAGTTCCATGCCAGCCTCAAGTACTTCCTTCAAGCGATCTACACGGCTTTCGGCGCCAGTAGTGCCCCCTTCGCCGATTAAATTAAAAATTCCGCTGTTTTCAGGATCAGCGGGCATTTCACCCGATTCGATAAAGTGTTCAATTCGGATTTTCGCATCTAGATCCAGCTGTCCCAGATTCTTATTGCACTCCTGAAAGAAAGGCTCCGTTGCGCGACTTAAAAGCTCAAAGGCCGCTTTGACTTGCCTGGGTGATCCCAACTCGCTCGGTTGAAATCCCGTAGCGTTCAACATCGCGGGATCAAGCTTCTCTAGAGGCCCTGCTGAGGTATTTGAAACCGAAACAACGTCGTTCCGAGCCGCAGCGGGTATGCCGGCTCCTCCTGTAATTTGCATGGTCAATTTCTCCTTGTAGTTTGATCAACAGCCAAATTTTCCGAGCGTTACTCACCACTCACTCATCTCCCAAGCCTCATCCCCCATAGGCTGAAACACATCCCGCATAAATCCCTTAACAAACAGGTCCACCGCAAACGCCAGGCCATTGGCACCGCTGACCTCCCGGTAAAGCTGCGACTTTTCCAACCCCTGCTCCTTCAGTCGAACCAGCACCTGCAGCGTGACCGCCATCAGCGCCTGAGCGGTGGGATAGGCTGCGGTTTCGCCGTCGGCTCCCCGCAGGGCGCGGAGGAATTCATGGATGGCCTTCTCACCCTGCCCTTCCATCGCCAGCAGTACCTGATACAGATGCTCGAACTCAGGGTCCGGGCGTTTGCCCTGGCTCGTCCCCTGATGGGCGGCCAACAGGCGCGACTCCAGGCTCTGCACCGCAACATCCGCGCCGCGCTCAAAGGCGATTGGAGCGGTCGACGATTCAATCTTCATGGTCGTGCATCGCCTCGGCTGCCTGCCCGGTGAAGCTTGAGCACAACGCTTCAAGCGCCTGGGTCGCCCCTTGGTCCAGGACGCGAACCGTCTCCGGCAACTGCGCAATGCGCGCCATCAAGCGGGGTTCCAGACGTTGCCGGGTGGCTTCAACGTCGAACTCCAGCAGTTGATCGCCAAGCCGCAGCACGTAGCGGTTGTGCGGGTGGTAGTGCACGAGCAGATCGCCGGTCCACAACGGGCGCAGGCGTTCGCGCCATTCATCGCCACGTTCCCGGCAATGCTGCGGCAACAGCAGGTGCAGTACCGCGCCAGTCTCGCCCGGTTGCGCGGTAAGCCAACGCTGGAGCATTCCATCCAGCCACTGGGGTTGCTCCAGGGCTTGGGCGAGCAGGTCCCGGGCAGCCTGGGCCAGCGCGTTGCGCAATTGCAGACTCAGCGATTGCCCGTTCCGCAAGCCTTCGGCCAGATGCCCGGTCGCCCGCAGAATGCCTTCGGCATACCCCCGTTGGAATGCCTCGGCATGCAGCGCTTGCGCATCGCGCTGGGCCTGCTCGATATACTCACGCGCCCGGCGCCGGGCCTCGAGCTGCAAGGCATGGCGGCGCCGGGCGGCGGCGATGTCTTCGCGAGCCAGGTGCACATCTTCGCCAACGGGCACGTCAGTCAGGGTTCGGATGGAGTCGAGCATGCTGCACCGCCAAAAAGAACAAGGTTGGATCAGGTTTCGTGACGGGCCATTGCCGGTGCAGGTGAACCACCGCCTCGCAGAACTGCAAGTCCAGGCGTTCGAGCAGCGGGGACGGGACGTACCCGTGCCAGCCCCATAATGCGTTGAGGCCGGCCGCTTGTACCTGCTCCAGCGAAACCGGCGGACATTCGATCGCCAGGCGTTCCCGAGCCTCCAGGTTGAAGCTGGCGAATCGGCGAACCGAGCCTGGCAGGCCCAGCAGCGCCGCGCCGCGCGCCAGTTCGGCGCGCAAACGACAGGCGCCCATGAGCGAGGCGATGTAGGGCAATTGCCGCCAATGACGAACCCACTGCTTCGCCACGCCGGTCAACGGCGGCGAGGGCCACGGCCCTTGCAGTCCCAGCCCCTCGAGGACGATCCGGTCGAGCAGATCACGGGCCTCATCGCCCTCGAACCCCGCCGGTACGACCAGGCGCTGGGGGTGCAGGTAGGCCAAAGGCTCGGCGAGGATGCGTTCCAGACACTCAAGGTCCGACATCACGCGGCCTTGCAGTTGACTGGCGATACAACCAAGCGCCACCACCGGCCACCAGCACCGCGCCAATCGCCGCCAACCACCACGGCCACGGCGAATGCCGCCGCGTCGTGACCACCGACGGCGCGACATGCTGGGTTGCAGAGCGTTTGGACAGCACCACCGAAACGTTCTCGTACGCCACCGCGGCAAAACTGTTCTTGAGAAAGCGCTTGATGTCGGTGATCAGCAACTGCGGTTCGACATCGCGCTCATGCAACACCACCGCTGAAAGGTGGATGGGCGACGGCTTGCGCCCACCTTCGCCCGCATCGAGGTCGTAACTGACGTGGACCCGTGCCGACACCACGCCTTCGAGCACACCCAGCGACTGTTCGATGCGCTGCTCCAACGCCGAATACAGTCGGGCCTTTTCCGCACGGGGCGAGGCCACCAGGGAATCGGCGGGAAACATTTCGGCCACTTGCAGGCGTGGCCGGGAAGGCAATGAATACAGGTTGAGCAGATCGACGGCGGCGGGCAAATCCAACTGATCGATTTTCACCGCATAACCGTTCTTGCCGGCGTCGACTTTCACCGCGGCGATATTGTTGCGCTGCAGCACCGAAAGCACTTCATTGGCCTGTTGTTGATCCAGCCCTTCCAGCAGGTTCGGCTGACGGCAACCCGCCAGCGCCAGGCACAACAGCAGTCCCCACAGGCCTGGCTTCATGACGCACGCAACAAGGTTTCTGCCGTGCTCACCCCTTTGCGCACCAGCACGTTGAGCAGATTGATCTCCACGTTGTACTGCCCGGTCAACTCCTGCAGGTGGGCCAGCACTTCGGGGTGAGTGACGTCCGGCCGTTGCATCAACTGATTGATCGCCGAGACCTCTTGCTCGCTGTTGACGGCGGAACCGGCAAACAAATCGATCATTCGCGATTCCAGTGACACGACCGGACCTTCCTGCGGGCCGCGCAACTCAATCAAGGCCGAGCGCGCACTGGCCGACGGGGAAACAGCTTGGATGGACATACGATGCACTCATGAAAATGGCCATCGTCATGAGCGATGGCCAACTGAAAGAGAACGGGTCAGCGAGCCGCCTGGATGATCGCCATGTCGATATCCTTGAAGCCCTTGATCGTGTTGGTCTGGGCGTTGCGGAACACCGTGTAGGAGGAAAACGCGGTCTGATAGGCCGCCAGTTTTCCGGGGTCTGAAGCATCCGCCTTGAGGTCCACCAGCGCTTGGTCCAAGGCTTCCTTCAGGCCTTGGGCGCCAAGCTCGAAGGCAACGGCTTGCTTGCCGAGAAAGTCATCGGGGAATAAGGGAAACATGATCGGGATACCAGGCATTCGTTATTCACTCTGCATGTTGGAGAAATGCCAGGACGAAGCGCTCGTCTTGACGTAGCCCTGCGGGCCGGTTTGGAACGACTTGCCCTTGAGTCCGTCGTCCCTGAGCTCGACAGTGAAATGCACGTAGCGGCCACCCCACTGCCGGTAAAAATCGTCGACGTACTGGCGGGCGGCAGCCAGTTCGGCATCCTGCAAATCGCCCGCGACGGCAAACGTGACACTGTCCCCATGCTCGACCCGACTGAAGGTCAGCGAAAGACGCTGCAAACCGCCCTGGGCCAGATCGGCGAGCAGCGCGTCATCCTGCACTTGCAGCACGACGTCGCGGGCATACGGCGCCGCCGCGAGCAAGGTCTCGAGCAGCCTGGCCTGCTGGTCCGGCGTGAGCAGGTTGCGTTGCGCGCTGAGCAGCAGCCGCGGCACCGACGGGTCCTTGAGGTCGAGGAAATGCCAGGCCAGTTGCGGATCATGGTCCACCAGCACCTGCTCCAGCCGGCGCCGCTCCTGGTCCATCACCCGCACGTGCCCGCTCAAGGTGGCGTGGCGCGTCAGCACCTGTCGGCTCCAGCCGGCATCGCGCTCGGACGCCACAAAGACATAAACCCCCTGATCACGCCCGCGCAGCACCTGGACCTGCGCACTGGCGCCCGCCATCAGCTCACGCACATCGGTTTCAGGCGCAGGCGTCGGCATCCACCAGAGGCTGATCGCGACGATCGCTACCGCCAACGCCAGAGCGCCGCCAAGCCCGCGCAGCCACCGCCGGCGCCCACCCAGCAGCACGCCAGTCTCTCCCCGGGCGTCGAGTGGCGAATCGAGCAACTCCGGCGCCCAAGGCTGGTCTTCAGGACGCAAGGCGATATACAGGCCGTCGATCTGCACCCTGGACTGGAAGGCACACTGCCGGACTTGCACGGGGTCGCCGAGCAGCCGCAGCGGCAAACCGTCCGGCGTGACCTGATCGGCCAGCACCTCGAAATTGCACCCGCCGTCCTCCAGGGGCACGAAGAAAGCATCCGCCGGCACGCTGGCTGAATGTGAGCCTTCTGCGAGCACATTCACCGCCCCAACGATGAACAGGGTCGTGCCTTCACCAAGGGGAAACTCGCAGCCCTGCAAGGGACCATTGAGTATCCGCAGGACACAGGGCTGTGGCGTGGGGGCTGTCAGGACTGTCACCGTCCAGGCTCCAGAGCAGTCAAATGAGCTGCCATGGTAGAAAGGCCGGCCGCCGGCTTCCTGATCGGATTCTGCCGATAGCGTGCGGCAAAGGATCAGAATCCTGCGCCGGCCTGGTCATGGCGCGGTCATCGTCGGGCTTGGGTAAACACTTGATAGCGCTGCCAGACCTTGCGCGCATAACGCAGGCGCGCAGCCTGGCGCCGGGGAGAATTGCCAGCGTTGTAGGCACCGACCGCCGTCCAGTTATAGCCATAACGGGTGATGAACCCGGCCAGCACCGACGCCCCGACCTCCACCGACAGGCAAGGATCGTCCAGCAGGCGTTGTTCGGTAATGCCCTGGGTGCTCAGCCGTGGGAGATGGATGCTGTTGATCTGCATCAGCCCGATATCGCGGGTGCCATCGCGGTTGTGGTTGATGGCATCCGAGCGCAGGCCCGACTCGACCTCGGCAATCGCCTGAAGCAGTTCGGGTTCGATGGCGTGCAATTGTCCCGCCTTGCTCCAGCACCAGGCGTGCGCCTGGGCCATGCCAAACCCCAGGCCGAGACACACCGGCAGGCATAACCACGGTTTGCTGCGCCGCGTCATGCCAGGCGTCTCTCGCGGATCCACACCGGCTGTTCATGAATGCGCGCCCGCAAGATCTGCGCCCGAACACAGCCCGGATCATGCGCCAGACACTGGTCAAGCACTTGCAGCGCCTGCTCGTTGCGTTGCCAGAACCAGTGATGCCAGGCATGAAAATACAGCACGTCCGCCTGATCGGCCGACAACAGGCAGCGCCGGAACAACACTTGGGCCGCCTGCTCGCAGCCGCGCAAACTGGTAAGCAACGCCAGGCGTGTCAACGCCGGGATGCTGCCAGGGTCCAGCGCCAACGCACTGGAAACCGCCGAATGCGCCTCTTCGATGGCGCGCTCCGGGTCACCCAGGCCCATCATCGCCTGCCCCAGCCACACATCCGCCAGACCACACCAGGGTGGCGCGTACCCGGCATCGAGTTTCAAACACTGCCTGAACAGCACCCGGGCATCGCACAGGCTTTGCACCGTGTGCTGTTGCACGCTGCACAAGCCATTGAGATACGCCACCGCCACCGGATAGGACCCGCAGCGATCACCGACCGGCCGCAGCCCCGGTACGTGCTGGGCAACCAGGCATGTCAACGTACCCAGCGCCTCCCCCGGATCCCAGGCATCCAGCGTCTGACCGTGCAGCAAGGCCTGGTCGCGTCCACGAATCAACTCGATCGACCAGTGTTGCAACCCGCCCGCACCGATAAAACGACCGTTCAAGCAATAATCCGCCGACAACTGCCCGGCCAACGACCGCACGTCGTCCGAAGCCCCGCAGGCCGCGATCAGACCCGAGGGAATGACATGCAATGCCTCACCGAACGCCGTGGTCAGTTGGCGGATCATCAGATCCTGCAGATCCAGCGCCGCGATCTCGTCCAGATTGCGAAAAGGCAACACCGCCAGCGAAGGCGCCACCGCTCTCGCCTCGCTCGGTACGTCGAGCTCGACCACGGAACCGGTGAACCGATAACCCTGGCCGTAAACCGTCGCAATGTAGCCCTTGTTCTCCTTGAACAACTTGCGCAATGCGTAGATACAACGGGTCAACGACTCCTCCGCCGCATCCATCCGGGGCCAGACATGGTCCAGCAGAAAATCCTTGCTGACGACCGTACCCGCCGACTTCAACAACAGACGCAGTACGTGCAGCTCTTTGGGTGGAACATGAACGCCTTGTCCATCTCGCATCAGCGTTCCATCGCTTTGCAATAGCCAGTGGTCAAAAACGAATGACTTGACCAGCGGTTGATCAGTTGCACTGTCCATACTTTGAAACTTCTCTATAGAAAGTTACTGAAGCGCGCGTGAGCCTGTGGGTGTGACAGGCCCGGGATGACGAGCTGCTTGACTATAGGAAGATGCGTAGGAGGATTCCGTAGGTCGCTGAACGTTATTAACGTAGGAAACCGCGACGAAAACCGTAGGAAGGCACTCAATAAAATCAAGATATAAAACTTAACCACACCGCAAAGAGCGAACAAACACGGCAATGAATATTAAAAACGCTTTACCCCCTGGATAGGTACCCATCAAGGGCTATTCCCTATATGCCTCTGCACCGAATCGACTACATCCTGCACTGTCCTCCACACCTCCACCTCACCTTCGGGCAGCTCGATACCGAAAGCGTTATTAAGCGCCAGGACAAGCTCCACCAGACTCATGGAATCGATAAACAGGTCCTCGACCAACCGCGAAGCATCGCCAATGACCCGATCACTGGGGGGAATACCAAGCGCCAATGATTTGATGACGGCCTGGATACTTTCGCTTAGATTTTCTGACATTTTCTTTCCTGAAAAGAATCTGACAGACGTGGAACAGTACACGCCATGCCAGATTGAATATTGCAGCCGTTGCTCGACCTTAGAAGTTCAACATCGCCCTCAACATATCCGCATACTGATTCAAATGCGCCGACAAAGTCTTATTGAAGTTATCGTGATAAGCGTTGGCGTTCGAATACTTCTGCGTGAAGGACTGCAATCTGTTTTTCAGAAGTTCCTCCTGGGCGTTGAAGCCGGTTTGCCAGGCGTTGAATGCGGCCGTATCGAGCTTTACCTTGTCGCCATAATCCTTCAGCCCCTCGTGCATCACATTCAACGGCCCGATGTCGATGACCACGCACCAGGGACCGTTCGGCTTGGGATTCTGCTGAAGGCAACTGTCAGGCAGGCCCAGCGCCTTGAGCCATTTTTCCGCGTCTTCCTTGCTCGCTCCGGTATCGGGGGGGGCCGGAAAGAGCATGGCGGCAGGGTTGGGCAGGGAATATTTTGCAATCAGTTTTTCCAGTGCCTCGCGCAACGGGCCCGCACTTAACTCGACCTCTTTACCGTCGTTAACCCCTTCGACCCAATCCTTCATCATCGCGGTGATTTCGGTGTTGAAATCGGAGAAGAAGTCCGAATAGGCCGAGATGATGTGTTCGTAGCCGGCGAGGTAGCCGTTCTTGATCAGGTCGATCAGCTCAAGGAGTTTGTCGAAGAAGTCGTTCGATGAGTTTATCGTCGCATCCAAGGCCTCGGCGATCTCGAGGGGCTTGTCCTGCTCCAGGTGTTCCTGGAGGGCTCGGAGGATCTTGCCTTGTTCGTCATTGAGTTGCTGGCGCTGGCTGTTGTCCAGAAGCCCCGTGCCCTGGCTGTGGGTCATCACGGCAACGCATTGGCGCACCTGTACGGCCCACATTTGTGCTCGATCACGTTTGGCGTGGATCAGTTCGACAAACTCCGCGACGAGGTGCTGCGTCGTGGACTCGGCGGCATCGCCCTGCACTGGCTTGGCGATGATGGACGGGCACTTGAGCAGATGACCAAGGCTGCGGTTCATTGCGTTCATGGACCGATCGAGCAGATTCGTCAGGGAACTGACCGTTTGAATCTCAGCCGGTACGTCTGGAGGCGGGGCTGCATCGGTGATGGCCTCCACGTTCGGCAGCAGTACGATAGGCGAACGAATAGATTGAGTGATTTCCATAGGCCTCGCTCCTTCACGCCGTCACGGCACGAATGCCATCGCTACGGGATTGGAAAAGCTGCATCACCGTGTCCATCATTTTTTGCAGCAGCGCCGCGTCGGCCCCATCCCTCTGGCTGACTTCATCAGCCAGGCTCTTCTGGCTGCTTTGCGCACTTTGCATCAGCACTTCTTTCTCCTTCGCCGCGAACTCGGTCAGACGCACCATGTTCGTGACCACTTGGCTGAAGCTCATCGACAGGGCGCTGAGGGCGCGGCCGATTTCCAGTTTCCTTTCGATCCCCTTGCTGCCCATCTGGCTCAGCCAGTCGGAGGTCTGGCCGACCTTCTGGGCCTTGAGGATCTCCCCGTCGAACCAGGCACGTTCCTTGTCCGTCAGTGTCGAACCCTTGGGTTTGAAGTCGACCGTTTTCGGCCGAGCGAAATCATCGAAGGTTTTGATCTTGTAGGTGGTCTGCGGGTTCCACTCATTGCGACCGCGTTCCAACGTGAGGTCGCGTTCCAGGTTGCCGGCATCCATGGCATTACGACGGTTCACGTCGATGTCGGCATGCTTCAACGCCTGGCCCTGGAAGGTCTTGACCATGGCAAACCCGGCGATGGCGCCGGACACCACCGCGCCGGTGATGGCGCTGTTCAGCGCCGCCCGGCCCGACTCGACAATGGCCGCGCCCTGGGATTTCGCCGCCTCAGAAGCCATGACGCTGAAGTGGCCGCGCAGTTGCGCATTGGCGACCCGCGCGACGTTCAAGGCAATGATCGCGGCCACCAGGACGTTGGCGTGTTTCTCCCAGGCGCCCGGGTCAAATGCCAGGTCGGTGCGCACGTCATCGCTGACCATCAACAACGCTTCAGCGAAGTCCTCCTGGTCCGATTCAGTGGGCTGGTAGGCGTTGATCCGGCTTCCCAGTTCCGCAGCCGAAGGGCCTGCGAAGTGACCGTTCTGGAGGATTTGCTTTGCAGCGATCTGGTCGAGGATCGGCGAATCCTCAAGGGATTTGCGTTTTGAAAATTGCTCTTGGGCGATCAACTCGCTCAGCCCTGCGTCATTGATCCGGTCGTGGTCAATGACAGGGGATGCGATGGTGGTTGAAACGTAAATAGTGCTCATCGTAGATACCTGTTGTCCGTGATTTCAAACATGCCTGACCATTTGCAGGCTGACGGAATGGCTGCGTTGCATATCGGCAAACAAGTGCTCGATCTGGCGGGTTCGTTCCTGCATCGCCTGGCCATAGTTGCTGACCACCTGAGTCAGGTAGGCGCTGATTTCCTCGCTGATAGCCATGCGTACCCGCACATCGGCCAGGTGCACGGCAGCCTGGACCTGGTGCTGGCCGCTTTTGATCTGCAACCCGCCCTGCACCGCGACATGGCCGAACTCGGTGACGGCCTGGGCGATTTCCAGGTTGGCGGCATAACGGGCCAGCAATACCGGATCGGCACCGTTGGTGATGAAGCCGCGCAGTTGGGTGAGCATCTGGGTCAGCGTGTTGCCGACCGAGCTTGCCACTTGCTTCATCGCTTGCATGGCGGCGGGCGCGGCCTGGGCGGCCACCGACGCCAGTTTCGAGGCGACGGCACTGACCATCGGCCCGATCACCTGCACCCCGACCACGGCCACCAGCGCGACGGCAGCCAGCGTCGAAACGACACCCTGGATCATGCCGGCGATCTGCGCGATTTCCTTGGCCTTGTCTTCATCGACACCCAGCTCCATCAGCATCTTGGTATAGATCTCGGTGAACAGCTTGATGGCTTCCTGCATGACGAGGGTCAGCGGCTTCATCGCTTCGGCCATGAACGACACGCCGGTTTTGTCCTGGATCACCGAGTCGGCAATCATCACGGCCGCACCGACCACGCCCACGGCGATGAGCACCGGGTTGGCGGTCAAGACACCGGCGGCGATGGTCGCCACGGTCAAGATCGCCCCGACGATCTTGCCGATGCAGCCCATGGTCTTTTGCAGGGCCTCGGCCTTGCGGACTTCTTCCAGGTACTTTTCCGACTCGCGCTGCATGTGCGCCTGGAGCCTGGCTTGCAGTTCCTGGAACAGCTCCTGGCTGAGCTCCTCTTTGTTTTGCGCCGACTCGCCGAGCAACTCGATGATTTTCAAGCGGTTCAATAGCGCCAGCGCACTGCTGCTGAGGGCCTTTTCGTCGGTTTGCTTGGGGGTCGAACTCGTGGCGCTGAACACCAACACTTTGCCGAACACCACGCTCACCGTTTTCGCGCAGGCGTTGGCGACCTCGATCAGTTTCAGATGCGCATCGGTGGCGGTCTGCAGGGTCTGGACCTGGCTGGTCAAGTCGCCGCGGATCTGGTCGCGCCGGGCCAGCTCCTGGGCATATTCGGGGGACTCCGGGTCCAACTGCGCCAGTCGCGCCTCGCTTTGTTGAAGCAACGCCTGGACATGCAGGACCCGCTCCTGCAATTGATCGAGGTGTTCCTGGCTGCTCCCGACGTTGCCCTCGGCCGCCGTCATGGCCTCGACGGCGGCGGTGTATTCAGCCGACAGGTTTTCATGGGCCTGTTGCCTGGCGCCGGCCATGCTCTGCAGCATGGCCAGGCGATTTTTCAGCTTTTTGACGTCGACCTCGCCGATCAGCTCGCTGATCATCGCCATCAACAGGGTGAACAGGTCGCCGTTGGTTTCCTGTTTGTTGCCATCGGCGCGCGGTGGCGGCGCATGTAGCATGGGCCGGCCTGTAGAGGCGGCGGATGTGCCGGTTTGACCTTCGTATTTCACTGACATCAGGTCCGCCAGCGCTTTTTGGCCGGCCTCCTGGAAGTCCGCGGTCCGAGCGGCCTTGCTGGCCGCCGCGGCGTATTTTTCAAAGGCCTCGCTGCGGCTCATCGTGCCGTGAAGTGCCGGGTTAAATGCAGCCCTTATCTCACTCATGTTCAGTCCTCCGAACAGTGCTGTTCCATGTGGGCCAGGGTGTCGAGATACACCTTGGCCTGCTCGCGCAGGTCGTCTTGCGGGGCTTGCTCAAGCACATACTCGAAACACAACCGAGCCTTGCCGACCTTGCCCAGGGCCAGATGACATTGGCCGGTGTAGAGCATCGGCCGGTAGTCGTTGCTGCCTTGGGCAAAGGCGATGGCATACAGGTCGATTGCCTTTTGGTGGTTTTGCTTGAGCTGGTGCACCGCCGCCAGTCCCATCCAGTAATGGCTGTTGTAGAAGTCGTAGATGCACAGGAAGTGAAAGAACTTCTCGGCATCGTCCAGCCGCCCCTGTTCGTAGAACTGGAAGGCGAAGGCATAGAGACTGTCCATGTGCTCGTCACTGAGGCCTTGCACGTCCTTCAACGCCGCGCCACCGAGCACCGCGTCGACGACGTCCAGGGCCACCTGCTCGTCTTGTTTGTTGTCACGACTCATCAGCCACACTCCTGAAAAAACGTCAGCGTCGCTGACCGGTGCATTGGGCCAAAACACCGATAGGCCTCGCTGCCAAATTGCGCTCATCAATCCCTTTGTGGCGAGGGAGCAAGCTCGCGCTGGGCTGTGTAGGAGCTGGCGAAGCCTGCGATCTTTTGATCTTTCGCTTGAGACTCAAGTGCCAGGGGAAAGATCGCAGCCTCGCTCCGCTCGACAGCTCCTACAGGCCCAGCGCGAGCTTGCTCCCTCGCCACAGGGGCTTTGCCTGGCTTCAGGCCTGTTCGACCTGCTCCAGCCAGATCAACAGGCGCAGCACCTCCTCGACTTCCTGCACCTGCAGAAAGCTGTAGCGCTGGTGGGTCTTGAAGATCCGTCGGGCCAGGGCGACGTCGTTGATCACCGGCACCCCGACCTCCTTGGCGTATGCCCGGACCGCCAGGGCACGCTGGTTGGTCTCCATCAGGGAAATGAACGGCAGCAGAGTGATTTCCGGGCGGAAATACACGCCGATGGCAATGTGGGTCGGGTTGGCGATGATCATCCGCGAGCTGCGCACATCGGACTTGACCTGCTCCGACAACAGCTCCATGTGCAGGTCGCGGCGGCGCCCCTTGATCTGTGGGTTGCCGTCCTGCTCCTTGTGTTCACGCTTGACCGAATCCTTGTCCATCATCTGGTCTTTCATGAACAACCAGTACTCGCTGAGGGCATCGAGCACGACGATCAGCAGGACACAGGCGAGAAATGCCAGCACCAACACCAGCAACAAACGCCCCCAGATCGCGAACAACGCCGGTGCCTGGACGAACAGTTGGGCGAAGATCAATTGCCGCTGGGTGATCCAGACGATCCACAGCGCCGTGGCGAAACTGCCCAGGTACAACAGCGCCTTGAGCGTGTCCTTGACCGTGCGCAGGCTGAACAGTTTTTTGAAGCCATTGATCGGGTTCAACGCACCCAGGTTTAGCTTCAAGGCTTCGCTGGCCAAGGCAAAACCGCTTTGCAGCAAGGCAGGCAAGGCACTGGTCAGCACGCACACCAACAACAACGGCAGCAACGCCTTGAGGCCGATCAGCACCAGCATCACCGAGTAGGCCTGCAGGTCGGCGTCAAAATCGCTGGCGATGATCCGCCGGTAGACCTCCATGACCTCGACTAACGAGCTGTTGAACACCATGTAGCTGATGCCGCAGAGGGTCAGGCAGGTGATGACCAGGTCCTTGGCCTTGAACGTCTGGCCTTTGCGCGCGGCATCACGCAAGCGCTTGGCCGTGGGTTTCTCAGTCTTCGAGGCGCTGGATGACATCACCCTCCTCCCCACCGCCCAGCGCCTGCGCCACGCCGTCGGCCATCGTGCCCATGCGCAAGACTTCGTCCGGCAGATGTACGCCGAAGTACAGCATCAGCACCACCAACGCCACCAGGCTCTTGACCGTCAGTGACACAGAGAAGGCATTCATCTGCGGCGCATAACGCGAGAGCAAGCCCAGCAGCGCCTCGCTGACCAGCAAGGTCGCCACCACCGGCGCACTGATGACCAGCGTCTTGCTCACCAGCGCATCCAGCAACCCGAGCACCGCCGGCAAGTGCAACTGACAGCCGCTCGCCGGTGCACACAGGCGATAACTGTGGCCAACGGTTTCGAGCATCAACAGCATTCCGCCACCGGCGAGATACACCGCCGCGGCAAACAACTGGAGAAAATTCGCCAGCTCCGAGGTGTCGACACCGTTGGCCGGATCCATGGTGCTGCTGAGCATCGCCCCGCGCTGGTTGTCGATCAGGTTGCCCATGGCGTGCAACACCCAGAACGGCCAGCCCAACAGCATTCCCAACAGCACGCCGATACTCGCCTCGCGCAGCACCAGGCCGAGGAACGCCAGGCTGTCGAGGGCGGGTGCGGGCACACCGATGTAGCGCCAGAACCCCAGCGCCACCAGAACAATCACCGCCTGACGCGCGACACCGGTGAGCACGCCGCTGTTGAGAAACGGCAACATGAAAAAAATCGGTGCCAGCCGCGCCACACCCAGGACCGCTGCGGCGAACCAGGCGTACAGGTCGAAAAACAACGCCACCGACATCGGCTAGCTCAACGCCAGGCGGATGACTTCACGACTGAAATCCAGCAGCGTTTCGCCGTACCAGCCCGACAGCAGGAACAGGCACGCCGCCACCGCCAACAACTTGAAACCAAACGGCAGCGTCTGTTCCTGCAACTGGGTCACGGTCTGGATCAATCCGACCACCAGGCCGACCACGGTGGCGACGATGATCGGCCAGGCCACCATCAGCAGGATCAGGTACAGGGTTTTGTTGCCGGCATAGACCAGATCGTTCATCGGTGCACCTAGGCCAGCAAGGTCAGGTATTGCTTGACCAGCCCGGTCGACAGCAGCGCCCAACCGTCCAGCGCGACAAACAGCACCAGTTTGATCGGCACGGAAATGATCACCGGACTCATCATCATCATGCCCAGCGCCAGCAGGATGCTGGAGATCACCAGGTCGACGATCACGAAGGGCAAGTACAGGTAGAAGCCAATCTTGAAGGCACTCTTGATTTCACTCAGGGCATAGGCCGGCAACAGCGCAAACAGCGAGGGCTCAAGTTCTTCATCGGCAGGCAGGCCCGCGTCGGATTCATCCTGGAGCGCCTGGGCCCGCTCGAAAAACTGCGCCAGCTCCGGGTCGGTGTAGGTGCGCAGGTAATCCTTGTAACTGCCCAGGCCGTTCTCGGCGAAGTTCACCACCGACTCGACATCGGTAAAGGCCACCGCCTCGCGCTTGTAGTAGTCATGGCCCTGCTTCATGACCGGCGTCATGACGAAAATCGCCAGCATCAGGGCAATCGCATTGAGCGCCATGTTCGACGGCACCTGCTGCAGGCCCAACGCGTTGCGCACGATGATGAACACAATGGAAAACTTGAGGTAGCACGTGCCCGCCGCCACCAGGAACGGCAGCAGCGACGCGAACGCCAACAGCGCGATCAGCGAGACATCATTCATCGGCGCTGGCCCGATAGACCTGGAGCAATTCGACACCCAACTGACCGTCCAACCGCACCAGCTCCCCGCGGGCCACCGGCTTGCCGTTGGCCCGCACCTCGATGTGCCGCGCCGCGTCCTCGGTCAGCGGGATCAGTTGCCCATCGATGATGCGCGACAAGGTGGCCAGGTCGGTTTCATGGCTGGGGAGCAGGAACTCCAGGCGCACCGGGAGCGCTCCCAGGTCGATCGTCGCGTCGGTTTCTGGCGGGTTATCCGCATTGGCATCGGTCACGCTCGGTTGCATGTGTAGACCCTCCTGGGTAAAGGTGAAAGTGCCAAGGCAGTAGTCGGCCAGCCAACAGCGCTGAGAACCCTGGACGATGCGCACGACATCGCCCTCTTCCAGGCGCATCCGGCTGGCGCGGCTCAGGTGGCTGACGCCGAGCATCAACTCCAGGCGCAACGGCAATTCGTCCAGCCATGAATCGACACCCACGCGCTCGCTGGCAACGGGTGTCGGCGGCAGTTGCAGCAACCACAGGCGCCCCCGTGGGGTTTCGAGCCAGGGCAGCTCGCAGGTAGGCAATCGCGCCGGGGCGACGCATTCGATGTCGGACAGCGCCCGGTACTGCAGCTCCTCCACCTCCAGCAGCAAGGGACGTGGCAGCGCCCGAAACAACTCGACGATATTCATCAACGACGTCTCCACCTTCAGTAACGATTGCAACTGTGGAAGCGCGCGATACAGCCAGTCATGGGCCGCGATCAACCCTTGCCAGTGGCCGCCGTCGCCGTGGGCGCAGAAACGCAAATAGCCGTCATGCCCTGGCACCTGGCCCAACCCCGTGTCCCGACCGGCCCGTCGCCAACGTTGAACCGCCTGGGCCTGGGCATGGGCCAACGGCTCGACACGTCGTAGCGGCAACGCGCTCATGCCGGACGCTCGACCTGCTCGTCCTGCTCCTCATCCGGCGCCTGATGCGAGCCCTGGCGCGACTGCTCGCCGCCACTGTCGGCCAGCCGCCAGGCCGGTTCCCGGGCCAGCTCGAAAGGCGCCTTGAGTTGCTCGAACACCAGGGTATTGCTGGGGTTGAGCGTCAGGCTCCGGGGGGATTCTTCGGGCACCCGGGTAATGGTTATCTGTCCACTGGCAGCCCCTCTATTGAACGGTACTTGCAGCACGCCCCGGCCCGTGTCCGGCAACGCCTCGACCATCACCTCAAGCATTGGCGGCGCTGGTGGTAGTGCCGCTGAAGGGAGGGTCGCTGGGGCAACGGCCGGCGTCTGGCGCGGGCCTTGAGCGCTCATCGGCGCCTGGGGCAACGGTTGTTCGTCGAGACGGGGTGCCGTGAAAGGCTCCACCGCCAGCGACTCAACCGATGCCGACACCGCCGCTTTATCGACGCCAGAGACCACAGGCTCCAGGCGTTGCGGCAACGCGTATTGGGTCAACTTGCCGAACGGCGGGCCTGCCTGTGGAAAAGCCAAGGTTTGCCGGACAACCCACCGTTTGCCAGCAGGCTCAACCCCCTCCGTATCACGGCCAAACGGCCGGGCTTCATCGCGCTCGACCGCCAGCGCCTCCTGCGCCACCTTCATCGCCTGCCTGGTCAGCGTCAGGGCGGCTTCCATCAGGGGGCGCCGAGGCAGAATCAGCGCCGTCACCAGGTCCAGCACACCTTGTGGCAGTTCATCCTCTTGCACCGGGACAAGTTGGTCCAGCAGCTCATCCAGCGGACCTTCGTCGACGGGCTCCAGGGCCTGGACCGGCCCCGTGGGCACTGCAAAGACCTCGTTCATCGCCGCACTCCGATCATCTCTTCCAGCTCCCGTTCTTCGCGGCGCACCGCCTCGAGCCGTTGCCCACGCAACAGCTGTTGGACGCCGCGCGCATACTTGTCGTGTCTGCGTTGCAGCCCACGCAGTTGCTCGCGCTGCGCCTGCAACTGTTGCTCGACCTGCCGGTACTGCTGATCCACGCGGTCACGCTCGACACGCAGCAGGTCGATGCGTCGCCGGATGACCGCCTGGGTGCGCAACAACGCCAACAACTGGCCGTGATCCAGCACACAATCATTGGCTTGATGGCTGCTCAACAAACGTTGCAGCGCCGCCTCTTGCTCCTCGACAGCGGACTGTTCCTGGCGCAGCGGCTGCAATTGACGCTGGACACGCAACACGGCCTGCTCGCCGCGTTGCCGGCGGAACTGACTGAAGGCCAGCAGGCGTCGTCGATCAAGCAATGATTTCATGCAGGCTCCGCAGGGTTTCATCTGGCTCACTGGATTGATCCGTCGGCTGGCGTAACCATTGGTCGAGGGCTTCGCGACGTTGCAGCGCGTGATCATTGGCCGCGTCCGCGCCCGGGCTGTACTCGCCCATGTCGAGAAACACCTGCAACTGTTCAAGGCGCGCCAGGGCGTCGCGAGTCGCGGCTGCCAATTGCCGAACCTCTGGCGTAGTGACCTGCGTCGCCACCCGGCTGACGCTGCGCAAGACATCGATGGCCGGGTAATGCCCCTTGGCGGCCAAGGCACGGCTCAGGTAGACGTGGCCGTCGAGAATGGAGCGAATCTCCTCGGCGATCGGATCCGGCTCGTCGTCGCTTTCCAGCAGCACGGTGTACCAGGCCGTGATGCTGCCCGACGCGGTCACGCCCGGACGCTCCAGCAGGCGCGGCAAGGCATCGAACACCGAGGCCGGATAACCCCGCCGCGCCGGTGCTTCACCGGCGGCCAAGGCCAGGTCGCGGCGCGCGCGGGCGTAGCGGGTCAACGAGTCCAGCAACAGCACCACGCGCCGGCCCTGGTCGCGAAAATACTCGGCGATGGTGGTGGCCTGCAGCGCCGAGTTGCAGCGATCCACCGAGGAAAAATCCGACGTGGCGTACACCACCACGCAACGGGAATGCTTGGGCGACTGGCGCAAATGCTCGATGAACTCGGTGACTTCGCGCCCGCGTTCGCCAATCAGGCCAATGACAAAAACCTCCGCGTCCGTGTGTTCGATCAGCATGTTGATCAAGGTGGTCTTGCCGGAACCGGCGGCGGCAAAAATGCCGATGCGCTGGCCGACGCCGCAGGTCAGCAAGCCGTCGATGACGCGAATGCCGGTGCGCAGCGGCTCCACCACCGGGCGTCGCTGCTGGTACGACGGTGGGTCGGCATCCACCGCACAATCGCGCTGGGCGACCGCCGTCGACGGCACCAGGCGCTCGACGATAACGCCCTGGGGATCGACCACGCTGCCGAGCAAGGCGTCACTGCACGTCAACTGCAAAGTCGAGCCGGTGGGCACGATCATCGATTCCCGGGACAAGCCTTTCGCCTCGCCCAGCAAACTGAGCAGCACCGCGCCAGGCTTGAAGCCGATGACCTGCGCCCTGGCTGCGACCTGGGGCGAACGCCAATGCCGGCGCACTTCACAGATTTCGCCGACCACCACCTCACTCAGCGCCGCTTCGATCAATGGACCGCTCAAACGCAAGGGATGGGCCGCCCGTCTTTCCAGCTGGACATTCATCGTCACGGCTGCTCAGCCAGCGTTTCAACAACCTGCAAAAAGATGTGCGACATGGGGCAGATCTCCTCAAAGCGTCTTGATGACATTGACCGAGACATTCTCGGAAACCTCGCCGAACGACATGACGTCCAGCTCCCGGAAACGTCCCTCGATCAGTTTCTTGATGTAGCGCCGCACGTCGACCGAACACAGCAGCACCATGTCCTTGTGAGCGATGTGCACGCTGTCCAGGCCGACACTGAGACGGTCCATCAGCTCTTCCGAGTCGGCCGGCTCCAGGTTGAGGAAATTGCCGCCCGAAGTTTGCCGGATGCCCCGGCGGACCACGTCCTCGAACTCCGCCGACAACAGCAAGACCCGCAGGTCGTTGCCCTGGGCGAACTTGTTGCTGATGTAGCGAGCCATCGCGCCGCGAACGTGCTCCACCAGCGCCAGCACATCCTTTTCCCGGGAGGCCCAATGGGCGAGGGATTCGAGGATGAGCTTCATGTTGCGCACGGAGATCCGCTCGCCGATCAAGCGTTGCAGCACCTCGGCGATCTTCTGCACCGTGACGTGGCGATAGACTTCCTTGAGCAGGTCGGGGTAACGCGCTTCCATTTCGTCGAGCAACTGCTTGGTTTCCTGCACGCCGAAAAACTCCTGGATGTTGCGCGCCAGCAACGTGACCAGGCAGCGATAACACTCTTCGTCGGCAGGCCGCAGGTGATAACCCAACTGCTGCACCCGCTCCCGGTCGGTGGCCGTAACCCAGACGCCGCCCAGGCGATTGCTGTCGGTGCCGCGCACCAGGGCAAAGCCCAACGGTTCCAATTCGGGGGAGTAATCCAGCAGGCGCCAGTGATCGAAATGAATATCGAACTGCTCGGCGCGCACTTCATTGATCAGCACCGCCACTTGATGGACCGGCAGCACCTCGCTGGCCCGCAGCCGCGGTTCGGGAATGCGCAACCCGTAATCGACGAAAAACTGGCTGCGAAAGCGCGCCGCCCAACGATTCTTCTCCAACGCTTGCAGGTGCGCCGGGGGCACCAGCAGCATCAGGGCGATGGTTTCGGTCGCAACGTTGTCGACGTCATCGATCAATCCCGACGCCCCCGGCCCCGCGCCGGCCTCGACAGGTTCGCTGCGGCTTTCCCCCGATCCAGCCGGGCGCGAGGCGCGGCGATGGCGCACGAACACCACCAGCCCCAGCACCGCGGCGATCGAGAGAAATGTCGGCAGTGGAAAACCGGGCAACAGGCCCACGCCCACCGCCAGCAACGCGGTGACGCCCAGGACGAACGGGTTGCCCAGCATCTGGGTGAGCATGTTGCGCCCCAGGTTGCTGTCATCGCCGTTGACGCGGGTGACGATGAAACCGGCGCCGATGGCGATCAGCAGCGCCGGGATCTGGGCGACCAGGCCATCGCCGATGGTCAACAGGGTGTAGGTCGACAGGGCCGTGGACAGGTCCATGCCCAGTTGCCCGACGCCGATGGCCATGCCGCCGATGAAGTTGACGAAGATAATGATGATGCCGGCGATGGCATCGCCCTTGATGAATTTCATCGCCCCGTCGAAAGAACCGTACAGCTGGCTTTCACGTTCCAGCACGCTGCGTTTTTCCCGCGCCTGGGCCGCATCGATGGCGCCGGCCTTGAGGTCGCCGTCGATGCTCATTTGCTTGCCGGGCATGCCGTCCAGGGAGAAGCGCGCCGCCACTTCGGCCACCCGCTCCGAGCCTTTGGTAATCACGATGAACTGGACAATGGTGACGATGGAAAAAATCACGAAGCCCACCACCAGGCTTTCGCCGATCACGAAGTCACCGAAGGAGGCGATGATCTCGCCGGCGTCGGCCTGGCTGAGAATCAGCCGGCTGGTGCTGATCGACAGGGCCAGGCGAAACAAGGTCGTCAACAGTAGCAGCGCCGGGAACGTCGAATAGCTGAGGATGCGCTCGATGTAGAACGAGCCCATGAACACCAACAACGAGATGACGATGTTCAGGCCGATGAGAAAATCCACCAGCACCGTCGGCAGGGGGATGATCAGCATGGCGATGATCATCACCATCAAGGTCAGGATCAGCAGCTCCGGACGCGCGCCGACACTTCGCAGGAACACATTGAGCATTTCAGGCCTGGCTCCGCGACAAGATCATGGCTGACCGCCGCACTGGCGCTGTTCGATGCATTCATGGGCATAGGCGACGTCGGCCAGGCGGGTGAACTGAATGGCCAGGCGTTGTGGCGCCTCTTCATCGGCAAACAATGGCGGCGGCAATTGCAGGCTGAGCCGCCGCAGGGTTTGCAGCAACGTCGAACGCTCGCGGTGGGCACTGAGCAGCACCGGCTCGCCCAACGCCCCGAGCAGCAGCTGGTCGAGGTCGTCGGGGTAGGTCAACACGCCGAGCAGGAACACCAGCCATTCGGCCTCATGGGGGTTGTGCCGACAGATCAGTGCATCGCCGAGCACGGCGCCGATAAACAGCCCATCGGCCGAACGCAAGCGCTTCAGGTCGGTCACCCGGGTCAGCAATTGGCCGAACTCGAGGCGCGAGCAACTGGGGTCCTGGGCGCTGATGTCAGTCAGCAACGCGGCTTCGATGAAGGCCAGCACATTCATGCGCTGTGCCGGGCCATACAGGGCGATCCAGTCCTGGTAGCAACCGAGCGGGCCTTCGTCAGACTCGAGAAAATCCCGGTAGGTCTCGCGCAACAGCCCGGCCCTGACGGCCATGCTCTTGCCGAACATCCTGGCCTTGAGCGCGGCGTTGATCCCGGCGTTCATGCGTTTGGGAGAGCCTTGGGCAACCACCGTCTGCAAGAGCGTTTCGAGGCGCTGGCGGGTGTGGGTTTCCAGGTTGCGGCGGCGCAACAACGCCCGCAGCACCAGCGCCAGGTCGCTGTCATCGGGGAACAGGCGGCGCGCCATCTGCAGCAACCAGGCCACGGGCTTGTCCGCCAGCCGCGCCAGGCTCAGCACCTGCCCGGCCTTGGGCACGGTGTCGTCCTCCAGCACGCGTTCGAAGGTGTCAGTCAGGGTTTCGGACTTGAGTTCGAACAACCGTCGGGCACGGAACTGCGTCAGCGCCGCCGACAACTCGTCGCTGATCTGCACGATGCGCTGCGCCACGGCCGCCGTCGCGCTGTCGTCCAGCGTCGCCTCGGCGTCGACT
>NZ_JACNDD010000033.1:0-49507 GCF_017351395.1 Pseudomonas sp. FW305-28 | reverse complement strand
TGAGGCCATTCGCTTCACCACAAAGCCACCAGCTGCAAAACGAATCTAAATTATTTTCATCCAGCCCTATCACTTTTCGACTTTCATCCGGCACCCAGGCAATTGAGAAATATTTCCATTCAGGAGCCGCCGTATGTCCCGCCCGCTAGACACCCTGTTGCGCCCCAGCCTGTTGGCCGTTGCCATTGCCTTCGCCGTCCCGTTGACCAGCGCCCCGCTGCTGGCCGCCGAACAAGCCACAAGCGTGCGCACCTACAACCTGCCCGCCGCGCCCCTGGCCAGCACCCTGAACCAGATCGCCAGCCAGGCCGGCCTCGCACTGAGCCTGAATCCGTCCCTGGCCTCGGGCAAGACCTCGGCCCCGGTCCAGGGCCAGTTCGACGCCACCGGCGCATTGCGCGAGGCCTTGCGCGGCACCGGCCTGCAACTGGAACAAAGCAGCGCTGGCACCTACAGCCTGGTGGCCTTACCTGAAGGCGTCATGGCCTTGCCGGAAACCAGCGTGATCGGCGCCGGTCTCAGCGAAACCGCGTGGGGCCCGACCGAGAGCTACGTCGCCACCCGCACCGCCGCTGGCACCAAGACCGACACGCCGATCGTCGAACTGCCGCGCTCCGTCTCCGTGGTCACCCGCCAACAGATGGAGGACCGTTCTGTCCTCAACCTCAATGACGCGCTGCGCTACACCGCCGGCGTGCAAAGCAGCGGCTACGGCTCGGATTCGCGCAACGACTGGCTGCTGGTGCGCGGCTTCGTACCGACCCAATTCCTCGATGGCCTGCCGCTGCCCAAGGGCAACTACATCACGCCGAAAATCGAGCCCTGGAACCTTGAGCGCATCGCCGTGCTGCGTGGCCCGGCCTCCTCGGTCTACGGCCAGACGCCACCTGGCGGCATGCTGGACATGGTCAGCCGTCGCCCACAGGCCGAAAGCAGCCATGAGGTCGAGCTGCAGGCCGGCAGCTACGAACATAAGCAGATCAACTTCGACAGCACCGGCAAAGTCGATGACGAAGGCCAGTTCCTCTATCGGGTCAGCGGCACCGTGCGCGACAGCAACTCCCAGGTCGACCATATCCCGGACAAGCGCTACAACCTCGCGCCGAGCCTGACCTGGAACATCAACGACGACACGCGCCTGACCTTCCTGTCCCAGTACACCCGCGACGACACCGGCATCACCGGGCAATTCCTGCCGCTGCAAGGCACCAAGCTGTCCTCGCCAGCAGGCAAGATTTCCCACCACAAGAACCTCGGCGATCCGGATTGGGAATTCTACGACCGTACCTACTACGCCCTCGGCTATGCGTTCGAACACCGTCTGAACGACACCTGGCAGTTCCGTCAGAACCTGCGCTACACCAAGAGCGACCTGGAAACCCAGGGCATCTCCGCTGGCGGGCAGTTCTGGCCGGCGGGGCCTGAGGAAGCAGTCAGCGCCGATGGCACCATCAAGCGCAGCGCCAGTGTCGTTGACGAAGACATCAGCCAGTTCGCCGTGGACAACAATTTCCAGGCCGATTTCCAGACCGGTGCCCTCAGCCACACCCTGCTGCTGGGCCTGGATCACCAGCGCTCCAACAGCAATTCGCGTTGGTTGTGGGGCTCGACCGGCGTGCCGACCAGCAACATCCACAACCCGACTTACGGACAGGATTTCTCCAACGTCCAGTATTTCACCATGTATGACTACAACCAGAAGACCAACCAGACCGGCCTGTATGTCCAGGACCAAATCGCCCTGGACAACTGGCGCCTGACCCTCGGCGGCCGCGAAGACTGGATTCACACCGGCACCGAATTCCACAACCAGAACAACGTCACCAACACCCAGCGCGACAAGAAATTCAGCGGCAACGCGGCGTTGAGCTACGTCTTCGATAACGGTGTGACGCCCTACATTTCCTTCGCCCAGTCGTTCCAGGCGGCGGCCGGTTCAACCGTCAACAGCACCGAAGCGTTCAAGCCAACAGAAGGCGAGCAGTACGAAGCCGGCATCAAGTATCAACCGCCGGGCACCAAGACCTTGCTGACCGCCGCAGTGTTCGACCTGACCCAGAAAAACAACTCCGTGACCGAAAACAACGTCACCCGCCAAGTGGGTGAAGTCCAGGTGCGCGGCCTGGAACTGGAAGCCTCGGGCGATGTGACCGACAACCTGAAGCTCATCGGCTCCTACACCTACAACGACAGTGAAATCACCAAGGGCACCGCAGCGGAAAAAGGCAAGCGCATGGCCCAGGTACCGCGCAACCAGGCCACCGCCTGGGCGGACTACACCTGGCACAACGGCCCGCTGGATGGCTTCGGTGTCGGTGCCGGTGTGCGCTATGTCGGCGACACCTACGGCAACACCACCAACACCGATTGGGGCCATGTCGGCTCCTATACCGTGTACGACGCCTCGGCCCACTACGATCTCGGGCGTTTGAACAAGACCCTCAAAGGCGTCACGGTGGCGGTGGACGCGAAGAACATTTTCAACAAGGACTACCTGTCCACTTGCGATGGCTTCTACTGCTACTACGGCGACCAACGCAACGTCGTCGCCAGCGTGAATTACAAATGGTAAACGGTTAGCATTTGCAAAACCTTTTGAGGGCACCTGTACCCGAGACCTGCCAGTCAAATGAAATCCCTGTGGGAGCTTGCTCGCGAAGACGGCGTAACAGTCAACATTGATGTTGTCTGGCACCCCGCTTTCGCGAGCAAGCTCGCTTCCACAGGTTTCACGACTGGACTGAAGGGGCTCAGGCATCGAGGCCCTCTTGCATTCGGATCGCTCATGAAAAGCAAAACCATCCGCCGCTGGTCCTTCGTCCACACCTGGACCAGCCTGATCTGCACGGTGTTCCTGCTGATGCTGGCGATCACCGGGCTGCCGTTGATCTTCCACCATGAAATCGAACACCTGCTGGGCGACGCTCCCGAGTTCCGGGAGATGCCTGCCGACACGCCACACCTGGACCTCCAGCAGTTAGTGGAGAAGGCCAAGGCCCATCGTCCGGGTGAAGTGGTCCAGTATTTTGGCTGGGACGAAGACGAGCCCAACGGCATCTTCACCATCATGGCGCCGACACCGGACACCGAGCCCAATTCCTCCCATACCTTCATGCTCGATGCGCGCACTGGCGAGGCCCTGGAAATGCCCTCGGCCAACGGCGGTTTCATGATGGTCATGCTGCGCCTGCACGTGGATATGTTCGCGGGTTTGCCGGGCAAGTTGCTGCTGGCGTTCATGGGGCTGTTGTTCGTGATCGCCATCGTTTCCGGCGTGGTCCTGTACCTGCCGTTCATGCGCCGGTTGAAATTCGCCACGGTGCGCCAGGACAAATCCACGCGCCTGCGCTGGCTCGACCTGCATAACCTGATCGGTGTGGTGACGCTGGTCTGGGCGCTCACCGTGGGCGTCACCGGCGTGATTGCCGCGTGCGCCGACCTGATCATCGCCGCCTGGCGCAACGACAGCCTCAGCGCCATGGTCGAACCCTATCGCAACGCCCCGCCGCTGACGCAATTGGCCCCGGCCACCCGCTTGCTCGACATCGCCACGGAGGTCGCGCCGGGCATGGAGCCTAGCTTCATCGCCTTCCCCGGCACGTTGTTTTCCAGCCAACACCACTACGGCGTGTTCATGAAAGGCAGCACCCACCTGACCTCGCACTTGCTGACGCCGGTATTGATCGATGCCAGCACCCTGGCGGTCACCGCGGTGGCCGAGCGGCCGTGGTACATGGACGTCATGAGCCTGTCTCTACCGTTGCACTTCGGCGACTACGGTGGCCGGCCGATGCAGATCTTCTGGGCCACTCTCGACGTGCTCACCATCATCGTCCTCGGCAGCGGCGTCTACCTGTGGCTGGTGCGGCGCAAAGCGGCCAAGCGTGCAACGGTCGGTACGGAGGTCGCCTCGTGAGGCCACGGCAGTCGAGTTTCTGGAAAGTGTTCGGCATGCCCGTGCTGATCGCCATTCTCTGCGCCGCCGGGCTGTTCAGTGCCTTGCTGGGTGACGGCCTGTGGGACGCCGTCAGTTGGCTGGGGTTGGGCATACCCTCCGTGTTGGCGGTGTGGGGACTGATCCCCCGCCGCTGAGTCATCCGGGCGTGCGCTTGCCAGAGTGGGCGCCCCTTCTCTCTTCGTCATACGACAACCGCGAGCGCGCCGGCTGTTTCAGACCGCCCAGCCATTGACATATTTGTTGACAAATTAATTCTTGACCCTCTATAAGTGCGCACGTTGTACGACAACTTACAACAAACCACGCCACGCCAAATCCAAAAATAATCGATGGTGAAGTGATGAAAATCAAAGGCATCCGCTGGTGGATGGTCGGCCTGGTCACGGCCGGCCTGATGGTCAACTACCTGGCTCGCAATACCCTCTCGGTGGCCGCTCCCACCCTGATGAGCGAAATGAATATCTCCACCGAGCAGTATTCCCACATCGTCGTGGCCTGGCAGGTCTGCTACGCGTTGATGCAACCGGTGGCCGGCTACATCATCGATGCCATCGGCACCAAGATGGGCTTCGCCATTTTCGCCTTCGCCTGGTCCATCGCCTGTGCCGCGGCGGCCATGGCGTCGGGCTGGCAGGGCCTGGCGTTTTTCCGCGGTTTGCTTGGCCTGACGGAAGCCGCCGGGCTGCCGGCTGCGGTAAAGACCTCTACCGAATGGTTCCCAGCCAAGGAACGCTCGGTGGCCATCGGCTGGTTCAACATCGGCTCCTCGATCGGCGCCGTGCTGGCTCCGCCGCTAGTGGTCTGGGCGATCCTGAACAGTGGTTGGGAGCTGGCGTTCCTGATCGTTGGCGGCCTGGGCGTGGCCTGGACGTTCCTCTGGCTGATCTTTTACAAACATCCACGCGACCAGAAGCTCCTGGGCGACACCGAGCGCGATTACATCCTCAGCGGCCAGGAAGCTCACTTTCAAGACCCGACGCCGAAGAAAGGCAGCTGGAAACGCATCATCGCCAGCCGCAACTTCTACGCCATTGCCAGTGCCCGGATCCTCTCAGAGCCGGCCTGGCAGACGTTCAACGCCTGGATCCCGCTGTACCTGATGACCGAGCGGCACATGAACATCAAGGAGATCGCGATGTTCGCCTGGCTGCCGTTCCTGGCCGCCGACCTCGGTTGCGTGCTGGGCGGCTACCTGAGCCCGTTCTTCCATAAATACTGCAAGGTGTCGTTGTTCACTTCGCGCAAGATGGTCCTGCTGTTCGGCGCCTCCTGCATGATCGGCCCAGCCTGCATCGGCCTGGTCGCCAGCCCGTACACAGCGATCGCCCTGCTGTGCATCGGCGGCTTTGCCCACCAGACTCTGTCCGGCGCGCTGTACGCCATCACGTCCGATTCGTTCGGCAAGAATGAAGTCGCCACCGCCACCGGCATGGGCGGGATGTTCGGTTACCTGGGCGCCGCCGCCTTCACGCTGCTGTTCGGCGTCATGGTGACCCAGATCGGCTACAGCCCACTGTTTGTGCTGCTGGCCATTTTCGATGTCATCGCCGCGTTCATCGTCTGGACTGTCGCCCGGGAACTCAAGCAGCAACCGACGACGTCGACGCCAGAACCGCAGGCCCTTCAACCGGCCACCTGATGCATGGCGCGACCGCCCTTCTTCGCCTCGGTCGCGCCTGCCTTGAACACGGATGAACGCGCTATGCTGCGCAACAAGTCCCATTGAATCGAGACGTTGCCATGTCCACCCCCAGCATGACGCTGTTCCACAACCCCGCTTCGCCCTTCGTTCGCAAGGTCCTGGTGCTGCTGCACGAAACCGGTCAGCAGGACCGCGTGGCGTTGCAGCTCAGCCAGCTCACGCCGGTCAAGCCGGATCGGGCGCTGATCGAGGACAACCCGTTGAGCAAGATCCCGGCCCTGCGCCTGGCCAACGGGAGCGTGATTCATGACAGCCGGATCATTCTCGACTACCTCGATCACCAGCATGTCGGCAACCCGCTGATCCCCCGGGACGGCGCGGCTCGCTGGCGGCGTTTGACCCTGGCCTCCCTGGCCGATGGAGTCATGGATGCGGCGGTGATGATCCGCTACGAAACCGCGCTACGTCCTGTGGAAAAACACTGGGACGAATGGCTCGAGGCGCAGCGGGGCAAGATTCGCCGCGCCCTGGGCCTGCTGGAAGCCGAGGCGATCGCCGAACTGGCCAGCCATTTCGACGTGGCCTCCATCAGCGTGGCCTGCGCCCTGGGCTACCTGGACCTGCGCCATCCCGACCTGGAATGGCGCAAGGCCAACCCGCAATTGGCGGCGTGGTTTGCCGAGGTGAGCTTGCGGCCTTCAATGCTTGAGACAGTGCCAAAAATCTAGCTCTGCACTGGCTGCACCGGCCCCATCGCGAGCAAGCTCGCTCTCACATTTGATTCGGTTGCCTGGGTAAACGAGGTCTCCTGTGGGAGCGAGCTTGCTCGCGATAGGGCCAACGCGGTCCAGCGGAAACAACCCGGCAATCAGCGCCACCAACATCGCCCCCTCCCGCTGATCCTCACGCAACCCCAACGACCGGCTCATTTCACCTCTCCCAGCTCAAAACTCATCGCCGCGGCCGGTTTCGCCCCGACCCCGTACCAATCCAGCTTGCGGGTCAGCACCATGAACACGCCCAGCAGGCCGAACAGCAACAGCGACCCCATCAGCAACGCATAGTCCTCCGCGCTCAACAGGCCGTAGAGCAAACCGTACAAACCCGCCAGCCCTGCCGAAAACCCCAGGCCGTGGCTCACGCTGCGCAACACGTGGCAGACATAAAACCCGATCAACACGACACAGGCACTGGCCGACACCAGGTACGCCAGGGTGAAGCCGATGTGCTCCGACAGCGACAACAGCAGCAGGTAGAAGAACGCCAGCGCCACGCCCACCAAGGCGTACTGGACCGGGTGGACGGCCAGGCTCTTGAGCACTTCGAAGAGAAAGAAGCCGGCGAACGTCAGGGCAATGAACAGCAACGCATATTTGATCGCCCGGTCGCTCTTGAGGTACTGGTCCACCGGGTCGATGAAGCTCACACCGAAGGCCCGGCTGCGGAACGCTTCACAGCCATCGCTCGGCTCGCAGGCTTGCAATGTTTCCAGCAGGTTGGTGGAGAAAAACGACGTCTGCCAGTCGGCACTGAAACCCTGCTCATTGATCTCGCGATTGCTGGGCAGATAGTTGCCAATGAAGCTCGGGTGCGGCCAGTCCGCCGACAAGTGCACTTTGGTGGATTTGCCCACCGGCAGAATCTGGAACTCGCCAGTGCCTTGCAGGCGCAGGTCAAAACCGAAGGTCAGCTCGGGGCCGCCCTGGGCGGTGATCATCGGCAGCGGCACATGCACACCCTGCCCCAGCCAGCCAAGCCGCGAACCGGGCAGGAAGTCGACGGTCTGCTGGTTCAGCGTCAGGGTCAGCGCGTTCTCGATGCCACGAATATCGCTGATGCCAACGCTCAAATACGGTTCGTCGAAGCGGTAGTCGGCAAAGTCCTTGGCGGCGACACCGTAGCGCTCTGGCACCTTGAAGCGGCCATCGATCCGGTTATCGGCGTGGAACATCCGCGCTTCGTAGATGCCCCGGGCACGGGTCTCGGTGCGGACCTGGCCGTCGAGCTCGAATTGCTCCGGCAAGAAATACAACTCGCCCGTGCGCTCGACGGTTTCCAGGAAACGCACGCCGGTCTTCTCATTGGTGTTCCAGACCTTCACGCTCTTGCGAAACGGCACCACGATCATCGGCCCGATCAATTGCTGGCTGTAGCTGGAGCTGCGGGCGATATCCTGCAGCACACCGTCGCGCAACTCCTGGCGCTCATCGATGAGGCCGTTGATCATCAACAGCGGAATCATCAGCAAGAGAATCAAGAGGGCAATCATGCCCAGTTTTATGGCGAGGCTGCGGTTCATGTGGGGCTCTCCCTGTTCGAATGAGGGAGAGTCTGGGGTGGCTGTGTGAGGGGTTTATGGGCGCAATGTGGAGATTGTGTGGAGAACCAGGAACCTCTGTGGGAGCGAGCTTGCTCGCGATGGCGGCGGGTCAGCGCCAGTTATGCCGGCTGGTACCCCGCTATCGCGAGCAAGCCCGCTCCCACAAGGATGAGTGTTCCGTCAGATAGCGGATGCGGTTTCAGGGCAGCCGCAAAACCACCTCCACCCCGCCCTCGACATTGCCAATACTGAACTGCCCCCCATGCAACTGCACCACCTCCTCCACGAAGTTGAGCCCCAGGCCGGTGCTCTTGCGGCCACTGTCCGGGCGCGGCAGGGAGTAGAAGCGTTCGCTCAGGCGAGGCAGCGCGTAGTAGGGGATCGGCGCGGCCTGGTTGAACAGGCGGATCTCGACGCGGTTTCCACGGCGCTCGGCGCTGACTCGTAGCAGGCCGTTGACGGGGGTGAAGTCCAGGGCGTTTTCCAGCAAATTGCCCAAGGCCTGGCGCAACAGAAACGGCTCTCCCGTCAATGTCAGGTCGGCAGCGATGTGCTGTTCAACCGTCAACTGGCGACTTTCGAGCCAGCCGCCGCGCGCTTCCAGCAACTCGTCCATCAACGCCGCCAGCGGCACCGAGACCTCTTCCTCCAGCCCCTGGCGCTGCTCGATCTGGGCCAGGTTGAGCAAGCGTTCGATCAACTGCTGCATGCGCGCACTTTCGTTGTCGATGTTACTGACGAAGCGCTGGTGCTGGGCGGCGGGCATGTCGCTTTGCAGCAGCTCGGCGGCGCCGCGAATCGCCGCCAGCGGGCTCTTGAGTTCGTGGGTGAGTGTGTGCACGTAACGCTCGACGTACGCCTTGCCTTCGAGTTGGGTGCGCATGTGTTCCACGGCACCCGCCAATTGCTCGAACTCGCCGCCACGATAATGCGGCACTTCCACCCGACGCCCCTCGCTGACCGCCTGGGCGTAGATCGTCAAACGCCGCAGTGCCGCGCTGAGCCACCACGACAGCAAGCCGCCCAGCAACAAGCCCAGGGCGACCAAGCCGGCGCCGTAGGCCAACAGGCGCCGCTCCGTGCGGTCGACATAAGGCTGCAAGGAACTGTTGGGCTTGGCGACGGTGACAACGCCGATGATCCGGCCGTTGTCGCGGATCGCCGCGCCGACGTGCATCACCGAAGACGCCGGATCGTCCGGATCGCTGCGGCTCGAGCGGGCGCCGTAGTGGCCGCGCAGGGTCAGGTAAACGTCGTTCCAGCGCGAGTAATCCTGCCCTACCGCCACGCCACTGGAGTCGAGCACCACGATGCCGTTGGCATCCGTGACGTAGATGCGATGGCTGACCTGATTCTTCGGCAAGCCCCAGATCGTCGCCGCCGGCTGGCGCTCGCCGTAGGCCTTGAGCAACTGCGGCCAGCGATTCTGGTTGAGGGTGCCGGCCTTGAAGTCGTCCCGCAGGATCTCGGCCATCAGGTTGGCGGTGTCCACCAGGGTTTCTTCGGTGGACTGGCGCACGCCGGGGCGGATTTCCTCCATGACCGTGTTGAGCACGAAATAGCCGGTCAGGGCGATAAACAGCACATACACCAGGAAAATCCGGATCCCCAGCGACATCAGCTGTGCCCTGGGCTGTAGCTGTAGCCCAGGCCTCGATGTGTCTGGATCGGTTCGGCCTCGGCCCGAACCAGGCGCAACTTGGCGCGCACGCTCTTGATGTGGCTGTCGATGCTGCGCTCGTAGCCGGCATCGCTGGCAACCCCCAAGGCATCGAGCAATTGCTCGCGGCTGAAGACCCGCTCGGGTTGCTCCAGCAGACAATTGAGCAGGCGGAATTCGTGGCGGGTGAGGTTCAGCGGTTTGCCGCGATAGTTGATCTGCACACGGTCGGCATCGACCTGAAACAATCCCATGCCCGGCTCTACCGCTGGCCGCGGCGCCACGCGCTTGAGGATCGCCCGGACCCTGGCCGCCACCTCGCGGGGGCTGAAGGGTTTGACCACGTAATCGTCGGCACCGATTTCCAAGCCTACGATCCGGTCGATCTCCCCATCCCGGGCTGTCAGAAAGATGACCGGAACGTCGCTGAAACGTCTGAGATTTTTACAAGTCTCGAATCCGCTGATATCCGGCAGGCCCACATCGAGAATGATCAGGTCCGCCGGGGTGCTTTTCTGGTACTCGAGGGCGGCGGCGCCAAGGCTCAACCAAGTGGTGTCAAACCCCTCCCCTTGCAGGGCAAACACCAGCGTATCGGCGATGGCGGCTTCGTCTTCGACAATCAGGATATGAGGCATGGCTTGCGAGCCCGGCAGTAAAAGTTGCCGGAACGGTGCCGCAAGGCTTGGGGTGAGTCAATCAGGGAAATCAGCAGTCCGGCTTATCCGCCGTAAACCGCCGCGCCGGGTTCACCGCCGCGCCGAACTCACGCAACGCCTTGGCACCAATCAACAGCGGGTAATTGAAACTGCTGCGGTCGGTCAGGTTGACCTCGACCGTGCGCTTGACGTTACCCAGGCACAACTCCAGATCGACCACCGGGCGCTTGGTGGGGGCGATCTTTTCGTCGTCGTCCTCATCCTCTTCGGAACGGGTCTTGATCTTGCTGATGCGAGCGATCTTGTGTTCGTAGACCTTGTTGCTCGCATCCTTGGTCGCCAGGCGGAACCGCACCCAATCATCGCCGTCACGGGTAAAGGTCTCGATGTCCTTGGCCGACAGCGAGGCGGTCAGGGCGCCGGTGTCCATCTTGGCCTTGAGCACTTCACCGCCGATTTCCGGCAGCGCGATGTATTCGTAGCGCCCGTACAGGGTCGGCTCGGCGGCCAGCACTGGAAGGGCCACCAGGGAAAGCAGGGCGAGGAGGGATTTCATGGGATAGGGCTTCCTGTATGGGTGGGCTTTTAGACAGTGGCAAAGGGATTCGTTCTGCGTACTTCAAGATCGATAGCCGAGAACAACCAGCCCGGCGCAGCCCCTGTGGCGAGGGGATTTATCCCCGTTCGAGTGCGAAGCGCTCGCCATGGTGCTGAATCGCTGTACAGAATCCGGGCCGCCGCGCAGCCCGACGGGGATAAATCCCCTCGCCACAGAAGCAAACCCAGCATACCGATCAAAAGGTGAAACATTCGTCCACACCGATTTGGCCTACCGCCCGAAGCTTGCTTATCATGGCCCGCCCACCCGTTTGCAAGAGTCATCTATGCGCCGCCTGCTCACCGGCTGTTTCGTCACCCTGCTGCTGTTGCTCAACACCCTGGTGCTGTTCGGGCCGCTGATGGTGTTCGCACTGCTCAAACTGGTCCTGCCCGGGCGCTTTCGCGACTACGCCTCGTGGGCGGTGATGTGGATCGCCGAGACCTGGGCCGAGATCGACAAACTGATCTTTGCCCTGTGCATCCCTACCCGCTGGGACATTCGCGGCGGTGCGGACCTGCGCAGCGATACCTCTTACCTGGTGATCAGCAATCACCAGTCCTGGGTAGACATCCCCGCCCTCGTCCAGACCCTCAACCGGCGCACGCCGTTCTTCAAGTTCTTCCTCAAGAAGGAACTGATCTGGGTACCGTTCCTGGGCCTGGCCTGGTGGGCCTTGGACTACCCTTTCATGAAACGCTACACCAAGGCGTTCCTGGCGAAGAACCCGGAGCTGGCCGGCAAGGACCTGGAAATCACCAAGGCCGCCTGCGAGCTGTTCAAGCGGCAACCGGTCACCGTGGTCAACTACCTCGAAGGCACCCGCTTCACCACCACCAAAAGCCAACAACAGCAATCGCCCTTCACCCACCTGCTCAAGCCCAAGGCCGGTGGCGTGGCGTTCGTGCTGGCGGCCATGGGTGAACAACTGGATGCGGTACTGGACGTGACCGTGGTCTATCCGCAAGAGAAGATTCCCGGGTTCTGGGACTTGATCAGCGGCGCGGTGCCCAGGGTCATCATCGACATCCAGACCCGCGAGCTGGACCCGGCATTGTGGCAGGGCGACTACGAAAACGACCCGGTGTTTCGCCAGCATGTGCAGGATTGGGTCAACCAGCTCTGGACTGAAAAGGACCAGCGTATTGCAGCTTTGCGCAACAAGGGTGGCTGATCAGACACCTGTGCCCCAAATACCACCCAGGTTCTGCAGCAGCGAACCGGCCACACCCTGCTGGCCGAGGTACTGCAGAATGATCGGGGCAAACTGGCCGATCATGCCGCTGTCCATGCCCAGCGCACTGAAGGCATTGTTCAGGTCGCCGGTGTCCTTGACGTTACCCAGCAGGCCGTCGAGCAAGGCATTTTTGTCCGACCCGCCACCGAGCAAACCGCCCAAGCCATTGAGCCCCCCAATGGCGCTGTTGCCGGCGATCTGATCCAGGCCCGGCACACTTTTGCTCAACTCGGAGAACTGCGGCTCGCTGAGCCGATTCTTCGCCAGCCCCAGCATCGCACCGGCGCCGCCGATGGCCTGTTCCGGCGTGATCTTGAGTTCCGACCCCAGGGTGTTGAGCAGGCCGGCAGCTTTCGGCGCGGCGGCTACGACGCCCTCTTCCTCACCTGAGTTGCCCTGCATCGCCGACACCACATTGGCCGCATCGCTGAGGCTGAACTGCGCGAAGGCCGGGCTGGCGGCCAGTATCAGCAGCCAAGACAGTGCAAAACCTCGTGAAACCTTCATCCGGTACATCCTCTTGAGCATGAAAAAGCCGCCCATAACGAGCGGCTTAAAACGTGCGTTGGACTGGCACGGACGGAGATTGTTCCTAAACGTATTACGAGAATGGCCGATAGCCATTACAGAAAATTCTTCAGGGACCGTAGGAAGCGTCTGATTTAACGAAAACTGCGCTTTTTTATATAGCAAAAAGTTACCAAACATCCCTATACAGTTCTAAATTGACATAAATAACTGCCAACATTGACAGTAGCCCGCCCCGACCAAAGCCGTGAAATTGTCGAACTGAGCCCTGGAGCCTGGCACATGAAAAAAATACTGGCTGGAGGCGCGGTCTTGCTTTTGCTGATCATCGGCCCCGTCCATGCCAGTGAAATAACGTGCCCCGCCGTCACTGACATTCACCGGAACATTGAATCTCTGGAAGACGTTTACTTCGTCGATATCCGGGAAGACCACGAATGGAAGAGCGAAAGCCTGGTGGACGTGGTCGACCCGACCTCGTTGCAATTCGAAGGCGCCGAGTACGTCATCCATGAGGACGATGGGGACGAGCAGACAGCCCCCCGTGCGACCATCACGTGCAGGTACGGGGCGATCAATCTGAAGTTGGACGATCAACAAATCCTGGAACCGGCCTTTTCAAAGTGGATGAGCAATCGCTGCGAAAGCGCGGAGACCCGAATGTGCAGGTTGATGAACGGCGACTACTTCAACTTGATTTATTGATCGGTCATGGTAACCGCGTCACTGTTCCAGCACCGCCCGCCCAAAGCCCCCTGGCCACCCCTGCACCATTACCGTACAGTGCGGCTTCCTCCTGCAGAGTTTGCCCATGAACGTAAAAATCGGCGGCGCCACCCTCGCGGTCATCCTGACCGGCATGCTCATCGCCCTGGGCGTCAGCGAATGCCAGCGCGGCCCGCTGACCCCGGAACTTGCCGATGGCACCAGCGAAGAACAAAAGACCTGGCTGACCATCGAACACCGCATCAAACGCTCCGACCCGACCCTGACCGAGGTGAGCCGCGACCAACAGGCCCTGACCGTGCTCTACCGTCCAGGCCCTTGCGCGGATGACTGCGAGCCCTGGGTCCCGCACATGCTGCGCGTGGTCGGCCACGGCCTGGCGGCACTCAATGGCGCACCAGGGGGCAAGCAATACACACAGGTGACGGTCAAGGCGCGACTGCTGGCTGATGATGACGTGGAATTGGTCTACGACATGCAGGGTTTCGACGCCATCAAGACGCAACAGGATGGCTACATCACCTTTGCCAGCATGCCTCGCAACCTGAATTTCAGCGGTGCTGCATTGGCCCAGGCGCAAGACTATTGCCAAGGCCCTAGCGCCCGGGGGTTCTACCCTGAATTCTGCGACCGGGTCGGGGCCGCAACTGCACGTCAATAACCCGTGGCGAGGGCGCTTGCTCCCGCTCGAGTGCGACGCGCTCGCCGCTGGTATCTGAAAAGCAAGGGGCTGCTACGCAGCCCAACGGGGATAAATCCCCTCGCCACAATGGAAAGCGCAAGCCATGGCATGACCGCCTCATGACAGGCCTCTGAATATCACCTGCAATCGGTTATTTCCTCTCGGTATTGCCTACTGTCAACTCTGACAGTAGGCAACGATTTGCCCCGTCCCTAAGCTCCCGTTGTGTCAACGGAAACAAGGTCATGGGCAACCACGCCTTTATTCATTCGGCAAGCAGGACAATAAAAATGAACGACCGAATCAAAGGAACCGTTAAATGGTTTAACGATGCAAAAGGCTATGGCTTCATTACCTGCGGCAACGGCGGCGAGGAATTGTTCGTTCATTACTCGGCGATAGCCGGCGAGGGTTACAAAACGTTGAAACAGAAGCAGACCGTTTCATTTGAAATCGAGAAGGGAACTAAAGGCATGCAGGCCACAAGAGTGACGCCGGAATAAGCAATCCGGGACAGGCCGAATAAAAAGGGCGACATCACTGTCGCCCTTTTTCCGTCCTGCCTACTGCTTTACGCCGCACTGAACAACTTGTGCGGATCAATCACAAACTTCTTCGGCACGCCCGCATCGAACTCGCCATAACCCTTCGGCGCATCATCCAGGCTGATGACCTGCACACCGACGATTTCGGCGATGTTGATACGGTCCCACATGATCGCTTGCATCAGCGCGCGGTTGTACTTCATGACCGGGGTCTGGCCGGTGTGGAAGCTGTGGGATTTCGCCCAGCCCAGGCCGAAGCGGATGCTCAGGCTGCCCATTTTTGCCGCCGCATCGACTGCGCCCGGATCTTCGGTGACGTAGAGACCGGGGATACCGATCTTGCCAGCAACGCGGACCACACCCATCAACGAGTTGAGCACGGTGGCCGGGGCTTCGTGCTTGACGCCGTCATGGCCATGGCCGCGGGCTTCGAAGCCTACCGCATCGACAGCACAGTCGACTTCAGGCTCGCCCAGCAGCGCAGCGATCTGTTCGTGCAACGGTGTATCGGTGGACAGATCGGCAATTTCGAAACCCTGGGCCTTGGCGTGAGCCAGGCGGACCGGGTTGACGTCGCCAATGATCACCACCGCCGCGCCCAACAGGCGAGCGGAAGCGGCAGCCGCCAGGCCAACCGGGCCAGCACCCGCGATGTAGACGGTGCTGCCAGGGCCAACACCCGCAGTGACGGCGCCGTGGTAGCCGGTCGGCAGAATGTCGGACAGGCAGGTCAGGTCACGGATCTTCTCCATGGCCTTGTCGCGGTCCGGCAGTTTCAGCAGGTTGAAGTCGGCGTACGGCACCAGCACGTATTCGGCTTGGCCGCCGGTCCAGTCGCCCATGTCCACATAACCGTAGGCACCGCCGGCACGGGCCGGGTTGACGGTCAGGCAGACGCCCGTGTGTTGCTCTTTGCAGGAACGGCAGCGCCCGCAAGCCACGTTGAACGGCACCGACACCAGGTCACCGATTTTCAGGTTCTCGACGTCGCTGCCCTTTTCGATCACTTCACCGGTGATCTCGTGACCCAGGACCAGGCCGGTCTGGGCAGTGGTACGACCGCGGACCATGTGTTGGTCGGAGCCGCAGATGTTGGTGGAGACCACGCGCAGGATGACACCGTGCTCAATCTTCCTGCCGCGCGGGTCCTGCATTTTTGGATAGTCGATTTTCTGTACTTCGACCTTGCCGTTGCCGAGATACACGACACCACGATTACCAGACATGCTTTCACCTCGCTGTTGTTTTTGTGGAACTGCGTTGCCCAGGCAGGCAGCGCGTTGATTGCTCGGGTTAGTGCTTGTGTCTTGTTTCTTTGTTGTCTTAAAGGCCTCATCGCGAGCAAGCTCGCTCCCACAATTTTGACCGCGTACCCCTTGTTCGCGATGTCGGCCTAAAGAACGACAGTACGATTGGCGTTCAAGAACACCCTTCTTTCAATGTGATACCCCACCGCCCGGGCCAAAGTGAGCCCTTCGATGTCCCGGCCCTTGGCGATCAGGTCTTCGGGATAGTGGCTGTGGTCCACCACTTCCACGCCCTGGGCGATGATCGGGCCTTCGTCCAGGTCGTTGTTGATGTAGTGCGCCGTGGCGCCCACCAGCTTCACGCCTTTGTTATAGGCCTGGTGATACGGCTTGGCCCCCTTGAAGCCCGGCAGCAGCGAGTGATGGATGTTGATCGCCTTGCCGTCGAGCTTGCGGCACAACTCCGGCGACAGCACTTGCATGTAACGGGCAAGGATCACCAGTTCGGCACCGGTGTCTTCGATCACCTGCCACACCTGCCGCTCCTGGGCCGGCTTGTCGTTCGGGTCCAAGGGGAAATGGTAGTAGGGAATCTGGTGCCAGTCGGCCAGCGGCTTGAGGTCGGGGTGGTTGGACACCACGGCCACCACGTCCATGGACAACTGGCCGATGCGCTGGCGGTAGAGCAAATCGTTGAGGCAGTGATCGGCCTTGGAGACCATGATCACCACTTTAGGGCGGTAGTTGGGCGGCGTCAGTTCGAAGACCATGCCGAAGGCTTGCGCACGCTCGGCCAGGCCGGCGCGAAAGGCCTGCTCGTCAAAACCGTCGGGCTGGCGAAACTCCACGCGAATGAAGAAACGCGCCGAGAGCCGGTCGTCGAAGGAGTGGTGCTCGGTGACATAGCAGCCCTGCTCGAACAGAAAGCGGGTCACCGCGTCCACGGTGCCGAGCACGCTGGGGCAGTCGGCAGTCAAGATCCATGTATCCGGGGCGCGGCTCATTGCGGTGACTCCTGTTCAAATTAACTGGGCGACAAAGAACCCTGTGGCGAGGGAGCTTGCTCCCGCTCGACTGCGCAGCAGTCGCCTGATACTGGGGGCTGCTTCGCAACCCAGCGGGAGCAAGCTCCCTCGCCACAAAAGCATTCCAAGGCCATCAATCAGGCCTGCACGCTCAACCCATACTCAGCCGCGGCATCCTGCAACCACAGCCACCAGTAATCGGAGAAGCTGCGGCGAATCACCAGCTCCCAGGTGTCTTCGCCCGTGTGGCGGATCACCAGTTGCGACTTGGCGAACACCGTACCCACGGCCTTACCCACCGGGAAGTTGCTTGGGTGTACATCGTAGCTGGTGGATTTCATCAGCACGTCGCGCACGTTCGGGCCGGACAGCTCGAGCAGCTGCTGACCGCCGCTGACGTTGACGATCTGGATGTGCAGGTCGCCCAGGGCTTCACGCAGTTTCTGCTCGGCGGCGAACTCTTCGCCAGTGGGCACCACCAGCAGCCATTCATCCGGGCCGAGCCATTGCAGGCTGGTTTCACCTTTGACGATGACGGCCAGGGCGCCTGGCAATTCCAGGCCCAGGGCCTTGTGCACGCCCGCGGCGAACGCCGGGTCATGGCCATCGCCACGGAGGGTCAGGTGGCCCAGGAGTTTTTTCTCGCGCACGGTCACACCGGCGTTCTTGCGACCCTTGCCCACCAGGCTGGCGAGGTCGGCATGGTGCAGCGACGACTCGGCCTTGGCCCCGGTGGTTGGGCGTTGTTGGTACACGTTGACTGCGGTCATATGGAGCACCTGTCTGAATGCTTGCTCGACCTGCCGGTGCGTGGCGCTGTGGGAGCAAGGCTTGCCCGCGATGAACGATAACTCGGTCTGATGGCTACCGTGTCGCCTGCATCGCGAGCAAGCTTTGCTCCCACACGCCCCCACCGCAGGGCTTGAATGTTAGATATTCTGCCGATCCCCCTTCGGATCGAAGAACACCGAAGAAACGATCTCTGCCTCGATCACGCTGCCATCGGCCAATGGCGCGAACACTCGCTCGCCCATCCGCTTGAGGCCGCCCTTGACCACACCCATGGCAAATGAATAACCCAGGGAGTTGTGGGCGTAGCTGGAGGTCACGTGACCCACCATGGTCATCGGGATCGCCTGCTTGGTGTTGAACACCAGTTGCGCACCTTCCGGCAGCCAGACATTCGGGTCGATCGGCTTGAGCCCCACCAGTTGCTTGCGGTCTTCACGCACGCAATCTTCGCGATTCATGCCACGCCAGCCGATCCACGAGAACGGTTTGGTCCGGCCTACACACCAGCCCATGTTCAGGTCGTCCGGGGTCATCGAGCTGTCGGTGTCCTGGCCGACAATGATGAAGCCCTTCTCGGCCCGCAGTACGTGCATGGTCTCGGTGCCGTACGGGGTCAGGTTGTATTTCTTCCCCGCCTCGACGATCTGCTCGAGCACGCCCATGGCGTAGTCGGCCTGTACGTTGATTTCGTACGACAGTTCACCGGTGAACGAGATCCGGAACACCCGCGCCGGCACGCCGCCCACCAGGCCTTCCTTCCAGGTCATGAACGGGAACGCGTCCTTGTCCAGGTCGATGTCGGTGACTTCGCTCAGCAGCTTGCGGCTGTTGGGGCCCGACAGGGTCATCGTCGCCCAGTGGTCGGTGACCGAGGTGAAGTACACCTTCAGGTCCGGCCATTCGGTCTGGTGATAGATCTCCAGCCATTGCAGCACGCGCGCCGCGCCGCCCGTGGTGGTGGTCATCAGGAAGTGGTTGTCCGCCAGACAGGCCGTTACGCCGTCGTCGAAAACCATACCGTCTTCCTTGCACATCAGACCGTAGCGGGCCTTGCCCACGTCGAGCTTGGTCCAGGCGTTGGTGTAGACGCGGTTGAGGAACTCGCGGGCATCCGGGCCCTGGATGTCGATCTTGCCCAGGGTCGAGGCATCGAGCAGGCCGACGCTGTCACGCACCGCCTTGCATTCGCGCTTGACCGCGGCGTGCATGTCTTCGCCGTTCTTCGGGAAGTACCAAGGGCGTTTCCATTGGCCGACGTCTTCGAACTCGGCGCCATTCTTCACATGCCAGGCATGCAGCGCGGTGAAGCGCACCGGCTCGAAGATGTGCCCACAGTGCCGGCCAGCCACCGCGCCGAAAGTCACCGGCGTGTAGTTCGGACGGAACATGGTGGTGCCCATCTGCGGGATGCTCACGTTCAGCGAACGGGCCGCGATGGCCAGGCCGTTGACGTTGCCCAGTTTGCCCTGGTCGGTACCGAAGCCCAGTGCGGTGTAGCGCTTGACGTGTTCCACCGACTCGAAGCCTTCGCGGGTGGCGAGTTCGATGGCGGCGGCAGTGACGTCGTTCTGCAGGTCGACGAATTGCTTCGGCGCCCGTGCGGTGGATTTTTCGTGAGGCACCTGGAACAGCGCCAGGGTCGGCTCTTCATGACGGCTCAGGGCTTTGGGCAATACGCCCTCCACCGCTTTGAAGCCGGCTTCGCTGGCTGCGCGCACGCCGCCTTCAAAACCGTCGGCCAAGCTGTCACCGAGGCTGTAGACACCGTTCACACCGCCGACGCAGACACGTTTTTGCGGTGCTTCGCCCGGTACGAAACCGAGGATATCTTCACGCCAGATCGGCTTGCCGCCCAGGTGCGAAGCCAGGTGGACCACCGGGCTGTAGCCGCCGGAGCTGGCCACCAGGTCGCAGTCCAGCCATTCGCCTGGGCTGGTGACTTTATGGGCGCGGACGTCGATCGCGGCAACACGTGCCCCGGTGACACGCTTGCTGCCACGAGCCTCGACCACGGCGCTGCCGGTGAGGATACGGATGCCCTTGGCGCGGGCTTCTTCCACCAGCGCGCCACGTGGGTTGCTGCGCGCATCGGCCACGGCCACCACTTGCAGACCGGCGTCGAACCAGTCCAGTGCTACGCGATAGGCGTGGTCGTTGTTAGTGCTCAGCACCAGTTTCTTGCCCGGTGCCACGCCGTAGCGACGCACGTAGGTCGACACCGCACCGGCCAACATGTTGCCCGGCACGTCGTTGTTGCCGTAGACCAGCGGGCGCTCGCAGGCGCCGGTCGCCAGCACCACGCGCTTGGCGCGAACGCGGTTGATGCGCTGGCGAACCTGGCCGATCGGTGCGCGGTCACCGAGGTGGTCGGTGAGGCGCTCGTGGATGGTCAGGAAGTTATGGTCGTGGTAACCGTTCACCGTGGCACGAGGCAGCAGCACCACGTCGGGCATCGACTTGAGTTCAGCGACAACAGAGGCTACCCATTCGGTCGCCGGCTTGCCGTCCAGGCTCTCGCGGGAGTCGAGCAGGCTGCCGCCGAACTCTTCCTGCTCATCGGCCAGGATGACGCGCGCACCGCTGCGGGCCGCGGCCAGTGCAGCGGCCAAACCAGCAGGGCCAGCACCGACGATCAACACGTCGCAGTGACGGTTCATGTAGTCGTAGGTGTCCGGATCGTTCTCGGTCGGCGAGCGGCCCAGGCCGGCGGCCTTGCGGATGTACTTCTCGTAGGTCATCCAGAACGATTGCGGGTACATGAAGGTTTTGTAGTAGAAGCCCGGCGGCATCAGCTTGCCGCCGACCTTGCCGAGAATGCCCATCATGTCGTTGTTCACGTTCGGCCAGCCGTTGGTGCTGGTGGCGACCAAACCTTGGTACAGCGCCTGTTGCGTGGCGCGCACGTTAGGGATCTGCGTGGCTTCGGTGGCACCGATCTGCAGCACCGCGTTCGGCTCTTCGGCACCGGCGGCGAAGATGCCGCGCGGGCGGGAATACTTGAAGCTGCGACCGATGATGTCGACACCGTTGGCCAGCAGCGCAGCGGCCAGGGAATCGCCCTCGAAACCTTTGTAGGTCTGGCCGTTGAAGGTGAAGCTCAGCACTTTGTTGCGGTCGATCCGTCCGCCGTTGGACAGGCGATTGATCTGGCTCATACCTTCTCTCCCAGAGCCTGTGCAGCCGCTTTCGGACTGTCAGCCTTGTCGGTGAACTGCGGCTTTTGGCCGATCTTGTAGGTTTCGAGAATCTCGTAGGTCACGGTGTCACGGGTCACGTTGAAGTACTGGCGGCAACCGGCAACGTGGTCCCACAGTTCATGGTGCAACCCGCGCGGGTTGTCACGGAAGAACATGTAGTCGCCCCACTCCTCGTCGGTGCAGGTGTTCGGATCCAGCGGACGCGGGATATGCGCCTGGCCGGATGCGTGGAATTCCTCTTCGGAGCGCAGTTCGCCGCAGTGAGGACAGAAGATGTGCAACATAGGGATTTCTCCTGTTAGTGGGCGACGGCAGCAGCGCCGTGTTCGTCGATCAGTGCGCCGTTGTGGAAACGGTCGATGGAAAACGGCGCGGCCAGCGGGTGCATTTCACCCTTGGCCAGGCTTGCAGCGAAGACGTTGCCCGAACCCGGAGTGGCCTTGAAGCCGCCGGTGCCCCAACCGCAGTTGAAGAACATGTTCGGCACCGGGGTCTTGGAGATGATCGGGCAGGCGTCCGGCGTGGTGTCGACGATGCCGCCCCACTGGCGGTTCATGCGTACGCGGGACAACACCGGGAACATCTCGACGATGGCCTGGACCGTGTGTTCGATCACCGGGTACGAGCCGCGCTGGCCGTAGCCGTTGTAGCCGTCGATACCGGCACCGATCACCAGGTCGCCCTTGTCGGACTGGCTGATGTAGCCGTGCACGGCGTTGGACATGATCACGCTGTCGATGATCGGCTTGATCGGCTCGGACACCAACGCTTGCAGCGGATGGGATTCGATCGGCAGGCGGAAGCCCGCGAGCTTGGCCATGTGCCCGGAGTTACCGGCGGTCACCACGCCGACGCGCTTGGCGCCGATGAAGCCCTTGTTGGTTTCCACGCCGATGCACACGCCGTTTTCCTTGCGGAAACCGATCACTTCGGTCTGCTGGATCAAGTCCACGCCCAACGCGTCCGCCGCCCGGGCAAAGCCCCAGGCCACGGCATCGTGACGGGCCACGCCGCCGCGACGCTGGACGGTGGCGCCCATCACCGGGTAGCGGGTGTTTTTCGAGCAATCCAGGTACGGGATCTCGTCGGCCACTTGCTTGGCGTTGAGCAGCTCGCCATCCACGCCGTTGAGGCGGTTGGCGCTGACGCGACGCTCGGAATCACGGATGTCCTGCAGGGTGTGGCACAGGTTGTAGACGCCACGCTGGGAGAACATCACGTTGTAGTTCAGGTCCTGGGACAGGCCTTCCCAGAGTTTCATCGCGTGTTCGTACAGGTGGGCCGATTCGTCCCACAAGTAGTTGGAGCGCACGATGGTGGTGTTGCGCGCGGTGTTACCGCCGCCCAACCAGCCCTTCTCGACCACCGCCACGTTGGTGATGCCGTGTTCCTTGGCCAGGTAGTAGGCGGTCGCCAGACCATGCCCGCCACCGCCGACGATGACCACGTCGTAGACCTTTTTCGGGGTCGGCGTGCGCCACATCCGCTGCCAGTTTTCGTGATGGCTGAGTGAGTGTTTGAAGAGGCCGAAGCCCGAATAGCGTTGCATAGTCATTACTCCAAAACCGACTCAGCGATAAACCGGGAAGTCCGCGCACAGGGCCGCCACTTGCTGTGCGACATTGGCCTCGACATCGGCATCGCCGAGGTTGTCGAGAATGTCGCAGATCCAGCCGGCCAGCGTGACGCACTGGGTAACCTTGAAGCCACGGGTGGTCACCGCCGGGGTGCCGATGCGCAGGCCCGACGTCACGAATGGCGATTGCGGGTCGTTCGGCACGGCGTTCTTGTTGACGGTGATATGGGCGCGGCCCAGGGCAGCATCGGCATCCTTGCCGGTCAGGCCCTGACGGATCAGGCTGACCAGGAACAGGTGGTTATCGGTACCACCGGACACTACATCGTAGCCGCGCTTGATGAACACGCCAGCCATGGCCTGGGCGTTATCGATCACTTGCTGCTGATAAGCCTTGAAGCCAGGCTCCGCCGCTTCCTTGAAGCACACCGCCTTGCCGGCGATCACGTGCATCAACGGGCCGCCCTGGGCGCCGGGGAATACCGCGGCGTTGAGCTTCTTCTCGATTTCTTCGTTGGCCTTGGCCAGGATCAGGCCACCACGCGGACCGCGCAGGGTCTTGTGGGTGGTGGTGGTGACCACGTCGGCGTACGGCAGCGGGTTCGGGTACAGACCGGCGGCAACCAGGCCAGCCACGTGGGCCATGTCGACGAACAGCAGGGCACCGACCTTGTCGGCGATCTGACGGAAACGTGGGAAATCCAGGGTCTTGGAGTAAGCGGAGAAACCGGCCACGATCATTTTCGGCTTGTGCTCGACCGCCAGGCGCTCGACTTCGTCGTAGTCGATCAGGCCGGTGGTGGTGTCGATGCCGTATTGCACCGCGTTGTAGAGCTTGCCCGAGGACGACACCTTGGCACCGTGGGTCAGGTGACCGCCATGGGCCAGGCTCATGCCCAGGATGGTGTCGCCGGCTTGCAGCAGGGCCAGGTACACGGCGCTGTTGGCCGAAGACCCGGAGTGCGGCTGGACGTTGGCGTAATCGGCACCGAACAACTGCTTGGCGCGCTCGATGGCCAGGGCTTCGACTTTGTCGACGTGCTCGCAGCCACCGTAGTAGCGCTTGCCCGGATAGCCTTCGGCGTACTTGTTGGTCAGGCCGCTGCCCTGGGCCTCCATCACGCGCTTGCTGGTGTAGTTCTCCGACGCGATCAGCTCGATGTGATCTTCCTGGCGTTGCTCTTCGGCGTTCATCGCCGCCAGCAGCGCATCATCGTAGCCTTGAATTTGGTCTTGTTTGCTGAACATCGCGTCTCTCCCAGCGGCGGCGGTGCGCCTTTCGTCTCGGTGAGGCACGGACCATTCGGTCGTGCCCTTTGGATGCGATGGTATGGCTGGCGCAGGCATGTCAAATGCCTATGGACGCCACGCAAAGGTGCGTTTACGACATGGGATCAAAGAGTCGGAGAGCAAGGCCTGCGCGATAACACTGTGGGAGCAAAGCTTGCTCGCGATCCAGGCGCCGCGATCCATGGGAGACCGCGGCGCTTTCATCGCGGGCAAGCCTTGCTCCCACAGGCCTGTTCCCAAAATACAGTTCCCGCAGGGTTAAGCAGCGACCTGGCGAACCGCGAGCAATAGCAGGAAATGCGCTGGATAAAGGCCATAGGCCCAGCGCCGCATCGCCGGTGGATGAAAACGACCGGCATGTCGCAAAAGCACCTGCCCAAGCCATGGCGCGATCAGGCAAGCCACCAGCCCCCACAACGCCACCCCATCTCCCAACCACGCCGCGCCATACAATACTCGCCATTGGTTGGCCGCCACGCAGACCAGCCCCGGCAACAGCGCCATGTACAAGGGACGCTTGAATACCAGCAACATCGCCAGCGGCAGCAGCACACCGAAGAAACCGAACATCAACTGCGACGAAAACAGCGCCGCCAACAGCAACGCCATCACCGCCAGGCATCGCGCCTCCAGGGTGGGCGTTTGCCAACAGCGCGCCACCAACAATCCCAGCACCAGGGTTGGCATCACATTCAGGGTGGTGGGATCAGGAATGAACAAGCGGTAGGGGATTTCGCTGACGGCACTGAATAGCAGCAGCCAGCCCAGGTACCGCCATGGAGCGGCGCTGGCACCCCTGCGCGCCAGATTCGCCGCCATCGCCAGGCAGAACCACGGGAATGCCAAGCGTCCCGGCACATAGAGCCAATCGACGGAAAAACCGACATATCGCAGATGATCGAGGACCATCGACAAAAGAGCCAACCACTTGAGCAGGTCCAGGGCCCCGTCACGCCGGCTCATGTATAAAGCCGCGCGACGAGATTGATACTTTCCGACAGAAACATCCGGTGTGTTCCCCCACTAATCTTGGGTAAAGTGCGCACCAGTATCGACCACGGCGCTGTGGACCCAAACACGCCGAACCAGGGAACGCCCCATCCGGGCATTCCGCCAGGGATCTCTTTATCCAGGACTCTCTATTCAGGAGCAAGGCCATGACCGACAAGAGTCAACAGTTTGCCAGCGACAACTATTCCGGCATTTGCCCCGAAGCCTGGGCCGCCATGGAAGAAGCCAACCAGGGTCATCAACGTGCCTACGGCGACGATGAGTGGACCCACCGCGCGGCGGACGATTTCCGGGCCTTGTTCGAAACCGACTGCGAAGTGTTCTTCGCGTTCAACGGCACGGCGGCCAACTCCCTGGCCCTGTCCTCGCTGTGCCAGAGTTATCACAGCGTGATCTGCTCGGAAACCGCCCACGTCGAAACCGACGAATGCGGTGCACCGGAGTTCTTCTCCAACGGCTCCAAGCTGCTGCTGGCACGTACTGAAAACGGCAAGCTGACCCCCGAGGCGATCCGCGAGATCGCCCTCAAGCGCCAGGACATCCACTACCCCAAGCCTCGGGTCGTCACCCTGACCCAAGCCACGGAAGTCGGCAGCGTCTACACGCCGGATGAAATCCGCGCCATCAGCGTCACCTGCAAGGAACTGGGGCTGAACCTGCACATGGACGGCGCGCGCTTTTCCAACGCCTGCGCCTTCCTCGGCTGCTCCCCGGCGGACCTGACCTGGAAGGTCGGCGTGGACGTGCTGTGCTTTGGCGGCACCAAGAACGGCATGGCGGTGGGCGAGGCGATCCTGTTCTTCAACCATGACCTGGCCGTGGATTTCGACTACCGCTGCAAACAGGCCGGGCAACTGGCCTCGAAAATGCGCTTCCTGTCGGCGCCCTGGGTCGGCCTGCTGCAAAACGACGCCTGGCTCAAACACGCCCGCCACGCCAACCACTGCGCCCAATTGCTGGCAGAACTGGTCAACGACATTCCCGGCGTGGAACTGATGTTCCCGGTCCAGGCCAACGGCGTTTTCCTGCAACTGTCGGAACCGGCCATCGCCGCGCTGACCGCCAAGGGCTGGCGCTTCTATACCTTCATCGGCAAGGGCGGCGCACGGTTCATGTGCTCGTGGGACACCGAAGAAGCGCGGGTGCGGGAATTGGCGGCGGATATTCGGGAAGTGATGAGCCTTTAAGTGACCACCCAGAGCCTGGGTGGCTTTGGGCGCCTTTTGTGGCGAGGGAGCTTGCTCCCGCTGGGCTGCGTAGCAGCCCCATGCGGTGTATCAGGTAGCTCGTGTTTACCGGATGACGACTGCTGCGCAGCCGAGCGCGAGCAAGCTCCCTCGCCACAGGGGGCTCACTGCAGCATCAGAACTCGATCCGCACATCCCCCTTCGGCACGCTGCAGCACGACAGGATGTAGCCCTCGGCCTCGTCGTCCTCGGTGATCCCGCCGTTGTGATCCATCTCCACTTCCCCGCCCAGCTTCAGCACCTTGCAGGTACCGCAGATGCCCATGCCGCAGGCCTTGGGGATCATCATGCCGAGCTTGGCGGCGGCGGCGTGCACGGTTTCGCCCGGGCCCACGCGGATGCTCTTGCCAGAGGAAGTGAATTCCACCAGGTGCAGGTCCGCCGCATCGACTTCCGGCGCGTCGGCCGCCTGTTCGGCCTGTTCCACGGCGTCGGCACGGGCTTCCGGTGGCGTGGCGCCGAAGGATTCCTCGTGGTAACGCTTCATGTCGTAGCCAGCCGCTTCCAGCAGGCGCTTGACCGCGGTCATGTACGGGGTCGGGCCGCAACAGAACACTTCGCGCTCGAGGAAGTCGGGCACCATCAATTCCAGCATCTTGTGGTTCAGGTAACCGCGATACCCGGCCCAAGGCTCGCCCAGGCCATGCTTTTCACAGATCAGGTGCAGGCTGAAGTTGTCGATCCGCGACGCCATGTGTTCCAGCTCGCGGTGGTAGATGATGTCCTTGGGCGACCGGGCGCTGTGGATGAAGGTCATGTCGACATTGGCGTTGGTGTCGTAGAACCAGCGAGCCATGGACATGCACGGCGTGATTCCCACGCCACCGCTCAGGTACAGGACTTTCGGGCTCGGGAAATCGATGGCGTTGAACAACCCCACCGGCCCGTGCACCGCCAGCTCCTGGCCTTCATGCAGGGTATCGTGCAACCAGTTGGAGACCTTGCCCCCCGGCACGCGCTTGATGGTGACCGAGAAGCTGTAGGGCACCGACGGCGAACTGGAGATGGTGTAGGAGCGCATGATCGGCTGGCCTTCGATTTCCAGCTCCAGGGTGACGAATTGCCCCGGCTTGAAAAAGAACATGATCGGCTGATCGGCCATGAAGCAGAAGGTGCGCACATCCCAGGTTTCCTGGATGACTTTGACGCAACGTACGATATGTCGGCCATTGGCCCAGGTCTGGGTAGTGACCGGGTTCAGGAAGTTATTGGACATGCTGATCTCCACGGCCGACTGTCGGCCTTCATGATGGCGATTGTGCGCAGGCGCCTGGGTGACCATTTACCTATCTGCGACATTCACATACTTATCGCGACCAGCCCTTAACTACCGGGGCTTGCGCGTCGGGAACAGATTGGGCCATGTCGCCCATGGATAAGGTTCGGCCCCTGCGCGGCCCCACACTCGCCCCAACAGATAAACAAAGTTTTCTGCCTTGCGTAGCACAACCGATTAGTCATTTTCACCGGCTCCGCTTAGAGGGCCACGAGGATAAAACGATGGACACCACTACCCTGAGCCTGGGCGATCCGCTGGAACCCGCACGCAAGGCCACCGCGCAAATGCTGCAAGAGCGCGAGCGCACCTTCTCGCTGCCACAACCGTTCTACAGCGATGAGCGCCTGTTCGATATCGATATGCAGGAAATCTTCCAGAAGGAATGGTTGATCGCCGGCATGACCTGCGAGATCCCGGCCAAGGGCAACTACCTGACCCTGCAAGTCGGCAAGAACCCCATCATCGTGATTCGCGGTGCCGACGGTGTGGTCCACGCTTTCCACAACGTCTGCCGCCACCGCGGTTCGCGGCTGTGCACCAGCGAAAAGGGCAAGGTCGCCAAACTGGTCTGCCACTACCACCAGTGGACCTACGAGCTGGACGGTCGCCTGCTGTTCGCCGGCACCGAGATGGGCGCCGACTTCGACATGAAGCAGTACGGCCTCAAGCCTGTGAACGTGAAGACCGCGGGCGGCTACATCTTCATCAGCCTGGCCGAGAATCCGCCGGCCATCGATGATTTCCTGTCGACGCTGAACCACTACATGGAACCGTACGACATGGAGAACACCAAGGTGGCAGTGCAAACCACCTTGATGGAAAAGGCCAACTGGAAGCTGGTGCTGGAAAACAACCGCGAGTGCTACCACTGCGGCGGTTCGCACCCGGAATTGCTCAAGACCCTGCTGGAATGGGACGACGTCACCGACCCGCGGGCCGACCAGGCCTTCAAGGACCACGTGGCCGCTTCCGCCGCCGCCTGGGACGCCGAGAAGATCCCTTACGCCCACGCCAGCTTCGGCCTGCGCAACCGTATCGTGCGCATGCCGCTGCTCAAGGGCACCGTGTCGATGACCATGGACGGCAAGCAAGGCTGCGCCAAGCTGATGGGTCGCATCAAGAACCCGGATCTGGGCTCGATGCGCATCCTGCACCTGCCGCACTCGTGGAACCACTGCATGGGCGACCACATCATCGTGTTCACCGTGTGGCCGATCAGCGCCCAGGAAACCATGGTCACCACCAAGTGGCTGGTGCACAAGGACGCGGTCGAAGGCGTGGACTACGACGTCGCGCGCATGCGCCAGGTCTGGGACGCCACCAACGACCAGGACCGTCGCCTGGCCGAAGAAAACCAGCGCGGCATCAACTCCACCGCCTACCAGCCTGGCCCGTACTCCAAGACCTATGAGTTCGGCGTGGTGAACTTCGTGGACTGGTACAGCGAGCGCATGCTCAACAACCTCGGGGCCGAGCCAGCGCCGTACCTCAAGGGCGTTCCGGTCCAGGGTTAAGTCAGAAGCATCGCGAGCAAGCTCGCTCCCACAGGGGTTCTGTGTCGTTCACAAAACCTGTGGGAGCGAGCTTGCTCGCGATAACGGCCTGACACTCACCGTCTACTTGGAAGACCACCGCACACTGCCATCCTCCCCGTAAAACGTCTCTTCGATGTTATCCCCCACCAACCGCACCTTCACGTACCCATTCAGCACCCGCTCCGGATACGCCTCGTCCCCCGCCAATTGAGTCTCCGACCACAGCACCCGGGCATGCCCGTTCAGCTCGCTGGTGGTGCCGTAGGGAATCGCCCCATGCCCGGCGCAGCGCGCATGCAGCCCGCCCTGGGTGGCGTAGCAGATGCCGTTATGCAAATGCCCCCAATACCAGTAGTCCGGCTCACGCCCCAGGGCATCGCACACCGGTTGGTAGAGGGCGGTCTTGTTGTGCCCGGAAATATCGAAGCCCTGATGATGACTGAGCACCATCAACTTCTTGCGCTTGGGCAGGGTTTTCATCCACTCGATCTGCTGGGTGTTGAGGGTGCCGTCCATGTACAGGTTCATCGCGTCCGAGGCGTAGGCACTGTCCAGGCCAACCACCAGCCAGTCGTCGTTGTACAAGGCAAAGTAGCTGGTGCCTTGCTGCACCGGAAAACGCTTGGCCAGTTCCTTGAAGTAACCGTGGGCACCGCTGTACATCTCGTGGTTGGAGTTGAGGGTGAACGAGCCGTGCTTGCCCTGGGGCCAGCCGACCATGTCGACGTCTTCCTGGGAATGGGTGCCGGCGTAATACACATCACCCAGATGGATGGTGAAGTCAGCCTGGGCCAGTTGCATCTGATTGGCCACGGCCACCGCCGGCGCGTGACTGTCGAACGGCCCGGTGCCCCAGTCGCCGGCGATGGCCAGCACCACGTCGCTGTCCATTTTCACCAGCGCCGGGTTGGTGGCGAACGGCGCGTGATGGCGCAGGTTCTCGATCCACTTGAGCAGCGCCTCGCTCCACAGCAGGTCCAGCAGCTCCCATTTGCGACAACCGAGCAAGGTGCCGTCCTTGAGCACCCGGGTCGGCAGTTCGTCTTCGCTTTGCGGCAACGGCGTGGGGTTACCGATCTTCAGGATCGACAGGCCGTGGGCCAGCTCCCAGGGTACGGCCGGCTCGTCATCCGGGAGGTCGCCATGCTCGATGACGTGCCGCGCCTGGTCGTGCCCGCGCTGCAGCAGTTTGACGATGGCCTGAAACTCCTCGGGTTCCAGGTCGTTGACGAGTTTCTTCCAGGACATCTCCAGCCGCGTGACCAACCCGTGCAGGCGGACCTTGACCTTGTCGAACTCATGTTCCCAATGGTGCAGTAATGACATGTGAACGCTCCTTCGCAATGCCCTGGGCTACAGGGTCTTCATGAACTCGATCAGGGCCCGTTTGTCGACGTCCGACAGTTGCGTGCCATACAGGTGGCCGCCGTTGTGGTTGCCTTCCAGACGGGTGTCGTATTTGAAATCCGCCGATGCTTTCATCTGTGCACCGCGGGTGACGAAGCCGACCTTCTCCTGGTCGTAAATGTCAGAGCCGGTGTAGAACACCTGCGGACGCTGTTCCGGTGCTTGCAGCAAATCCCACAGGGTTGGCACCGAACCGTTGTGCAGGTACGGCGCCCGCAGCCAGATGCCGTCGGTGGGGGTGTTGCTGTAGCTCTGGGTCTTGCGGTAGGCGCCAAAGTCGAACGGCGGTTTCTTGAAGCCGTGGAACGCCGTCACCAGGCCCGTGGTGAAGGAATTCAGGCGATGGGGATCAGTGCCCAACTGGTCGATGTTGGTAGTGACCTGGCCTGTATCGGTGCGGCCGAAGTCGTGACAACCGGCGCAGTTTTTCTCCCAGATCGGTTTGCCCTGGGCGACTTTCGCCTGGTCCAGGGCGAACGGCCAGGCCGGTGCCTTGTGGCCCAGCAGCCAGTTGGTCACCCGGTTGAAACTCGGCGGCAGCACCGATTCTGGCGTCGCGCCCACGGCCATGGCCGCTGCGTAGTTGCGCTCGTGGATCTGGTTGTTATTGCCGTCCCAATGCAGGTACATGGACTCCCGGGGTTTCTGGTTCCAGACCTGTGGCAGATCCACGGTGCCGATGGTGGAGTCATCCGGGAAGCCGAACACCACCATTTTGGTCGGGTTGAAGGTGTCGGTCCGCCCTGGCCCCTGGGCCGGGCGCAGCTTCTGCCAGGCATAGGCCTGCTTCTGCTTGAGCAGCGCACTCTTGGCCATCGGGATGATCAAGTAACGGTTGTACAGTTTTTCGAAAAAACCCAGCTGGAACTTGCCATTGATCGCCGCCATCACCGCCTCGGGGGTGAATTTCGGGTCGCTGGCGCAATCGTAGGCGAACCACTGGAAGGCTTGCAGTTGCAGGGTATTGGCCGGCGCGGCGGCGACCGGCACTGCCACGTCAGTGGCATTGGCCCGGTAGGAGCCGGTGTGACACAGGGCGCAATTGGGCTCGACCGTGGGGTAACCGAGTTGCCGCTTGGCCATGCCGATGGGCAGGTCTTTGCCGTTTTCATAGAGAAACCCGAACACTTCGTAGCCGCCGGGCTTGGGCAGTTTTTCCGGGCACATTTGCGGCAGCACGGCGAACAGGTAGTAGGGAATCCGCGCCTCGATGCCCAGGCCGATGGCGGCGTATTTGTAATGGTCTTCGTCGGAGGCGAAATCCGGTTGCGGTACCTCCCGGATCATTTGGTACCAGGTCTGGTAGCCAATGAAACCCAGCAACACGACCACCACCAACATGCCGACCTTGAACCCGTGGCTCTGCCAGCGCAGCGCCCAGCCGGCGCGCCATTCCCGCCAACCGGCGCACAGCAGGGCCAGCGGACGATTGGCCACCGGGCTGCCCAGGTACAGCAGCACGCCCAGGATCAGGAACATGCTCAGGTCGCCCATCAACATCGGCACAAACAATTGGCCCTGGTTATTGGTGTTGATCAGGTAGATCCAGAACACCACCGCCACCAGCCGCGACAGCACGCACAACCACGAATGCACGACGAAACGCGGCGCGTTGAACCCCGAGGGCATGTAGAACAGGCTGATCCCCACCAGCAACATGCCGGCGTTCTCCAGCCAGGGATCGGACAAGACAGGTGGCAGGCCGATCATGGACGTCAGCAATGCCGGCGCGAACAACGCCGGGATCGCGAAGAACATGTTCATGACAATCCCGACCCAGATGATGCGTTGGAACCAGCGGATGTAAGTGTTCATGGCATCCTTTTCCTTATTCTTGGCTCACGATATGCGGCGCTCTGACGATCGCCATCGCGAGCAAGCTCGCTCCCACACTGGATGTGTGGCGTGCACAAAATCAGCGGCACATGGCCCCTGTGGGAGCGAGCTTGCTCGCGATGCAGACCACTCGGTCTTGCGTCAACCGAGGGCAGTCTTTTCCAAGTGCTCAAGAATGATCGGATACACATCCACCACCGCATCCTTGCCGAACATGCAGTCGATGTGACCGTACCCCGGCACTTCGTGGCGGCTGAACAACTGCGGGCCATGCATCTCGCACAGTCGCTCGTAGGTCTTGAGGGTGCTTTGCGGCAGGTAGCACTGGTTGTCGGCGCCGCTGATGAAGCAGATCGGCAACTTCAACCGATCGAAATGCGGCATGTAGACGTCGTTGCCCTTGAAGTCCACCAGGTGCCCCTTGCGCACGATCAGCGCCAGGTGCTCGAAGGTCTGGATGTTCGACTCGCCGAACAACTCATGCAGGTTGTCGTGCAGGGTTTCGTTGAGGGTGTCGTGGCGGTACAGCGAGGCATACATGAACGTGATGCGATGGCAGACCGGGTTGGTGCAATAGCCCTGGGCCTCGATCCGGGCATAGCCATTGAGGGCCTTGTCGTAGAGTTTGTTGAACCAGCTTTCCTTGGTGTCGGCGTAGGCCGTGAGGGACTTGATGCCGATGGCATCGAGCATCCCCGGCAAGTGCAAGCCGGCCTTCAGACCGGTGGCGGTGGCGACCACCGTGTCGGCGGCGATCTGCGAGCAGACCACCGAGCGCACGCCCTGCAGCCCCGCCAGCATCGACATGAAGAACGTCGTCGCGCCGTAGCAATGCACCACGCACTGCACGTCACGGGCCAGGGTCGCTTGCTGGATCTGCTCGATGGCGGCCTTGAAATCGTACTGGGCCACCTGGTCGCCGTTCCATTCGTGCTTGCTGGCCGGCAGCAGGATACTCACCCGCAAATCCAGGAGCCAGACGTCATATTCGTGCTTGCACAGGTACTCCAGCAGGTTGGTGTGGATGGTGTCGGTGGAGAAAATGTTCGAGCCCACGCCCAAGCCATGGACCAACATCACCGGACCTTTGGTGCCGGCCTGATAACGGGTCAGGCGCAGCTCGACGTTGTCTTCGGTCTGGAAGAAATGCACGGCCGGCGCCGGCGCATCCAACGGCCGTTTCAACCGGGGCGGCGCGTCCGGGTTGAAATAGACGTCGCCGGCGAAGACACCGCCGTAGCTCTCCCACAGGATCCCGGCAAAGAACTTGCCGAACCGAGCCAGCGCCTCCACGCGCTCACGCTCGTTGCGCGCGTTGAGCACTTTCATGGTGGTCATCTGCTTGGCGAAGTCGGCCGGCAGGATGTGCATCACGCCGCAGCCAATCACTGCGCCGGTCTTGTCCGGCCCGCGATAGAGCGTGACATAGAGCGTGCTGGTGTCGTGCCAGATATTCAGCACGCCGTTGTCCTCGGGCACGGTCTTGAAGGCGCTGAAGTAATAGTCGCTGCCGTCCTCGGCGGTCAGCTTCATGTCGTAGTTCATGTGCCGTACGCCGACCTGTTCCTGGTACTGCTCGAACAGGTTGAACACCCCGTTGCTGGCCACCAGCGGTTGCGGTGAGAGCAGCGGTGCATCGAGGGTGCCCACCAGGGTTGCGGCGTGTTCCGGCTCCTTGATCAGACGGTTGAGGTCGGCGGCGGTGATGGTCAGGGTGAATTCGATGGGCGAGTTGTCGGCCTTGCCGCGCTTGGCCGCCGCCTCGTAGAGGCTCAGATCGGTGCCCTGGGCCTGAGTGAAGGCCGTGGAGAAGTAGCCCTTCATGGTTTCGGTGAACTGCACGCCAAGGGTCGGCGGCGCCACCGTTTTGCGCGGGGCCGAGGGCAGCGTGTAGTCGATGATCCAGCCACGATCGGCCGCCAGCAGCCCCATGTTGCGCTCGCTTACCGCCGAGATGGTCAGCAGCGGATTGACCGCCAGGGACGTGGGGATCACCGCACCGTCAGTCACGTACAGGCCCGGGTAGACATCGGTGCCGCTGGCGCCACTGAACACCTGGCCCTTGTGGTTGACCACCCCTTGGGTGGCATCCTCGCCCATCACGCAACCGCCCAGGGGGTGGACCGAAACGATGCTGTGCTTGAGCAGCTTGGTCCAGATCGGGTTCTCGACCCAGATCCCGCCCAGGGCCTTGGTGCTCTGGTGCAGCCGCTCGTTGCCGAGGGTGACGTTCTCCTGTTCGCCGACGCCGGGCCAGTCGATGCGCAACTGGTCCTTGTTGTCGAGCAGCATGCGGCCCTTGGCGTTGTCATGGCTCATGATCAAGTAGGTCTGCATGTTGTGCAGCGCGCCGTAATACGGCCCGCGCAGGAAGCTCTCGGCCTCCCGGCCCTTGTACTTGAGGCTGGCACCGAAACCGGTGTCGGTGGGCACGCCGATCATTTCGGCAAACGCCGCCATGCTCGGCACCATGGCCCGGCCGAGGGCGCCGGGAATCGAACCTTCCTCGATGACCATGCGGCTGCGCCAGTCGCCTTCGGTGCGCATGTCGATGATCGAGGTGATGCACGGCCCCACCGGCTCCAGCTCCTTGGCCGGATGGGCGCCGAAACCGATGCCATTGATGACCTGGTCGCAGTTGTGGCCGAACCCGAGGATATCGCCGTTGCCGCTCATGTGCTCGCCCAGTTGGCCGGACATGGCCAGGCCCTTGTCCCGCGAGCGCAACATGATTTCGGTGGAGCCCAGGGTGCCGGCGGACACCACCACGATATCGGCTCGCACGAACAACGTGGGCGCCGAGAACAGCTCGCGGCCGCTGTCCAGGTATTGGAAGTGCACGATCCAGCCGTCGCCGTCGCGCTCCAGGTGCCGCACCTCGGCCTGACAGAAAATCTCCGCGCCGTGGTTCCAGGCATCCGGCAGGTAATTCATCAGCGTGGTGTTCTTGGCCTTGTTGTTACAGCCCGAGACGCAATCGCCACAGCTATTGCAGGGCAACTGTTCGACGCCGACGTGGTTGAGGTTATTGGGCAGCTTGTCGAAGGTCACGTTGATCGGCGGCTTGTAGAAATGCGCGCCTTGCTTGAGGTAATCGGCCGACTTCTTGTGAGCGTCGAGCTTGGGCAGGTTCGGTGCTGAAGCCGGGTAAGGGTTGGGCTTGAGCATCTCCCGGGCCCGGGCGTAGCCGTCCTTGAGCAGCGTGTCGCGGTGCTCCCGTACCGCCAGGGGCCAGCGCGGGTCGTCGAATACGCCAGGCTCCGGCTCCAGCGCAACGTTGGCATTGATCAGCGACGTGCCGCCCAGGCCACAACCGACCACCACGTTCTGCTGGGCGTTGACGTGCAGGTCGAACAGCCCGGTGCGCGAGCCGATATGCCCGTCCGGGTCATGGACCTGCAGTTCCTCGGTGGCCGCGAGCAGGGTGTTGGGGTATTCGCCGGGCTGGATTTCCCGGCCACGCTCCAGCAGGCACACCTTGCGTCCGGCCCGGGACAGGCGTGAGGCAGCAATGCCGCCACCGTAGCCGGAACCGATGACAATGACGTCGTAGTGCTCCTGGATATCACTGATGGGGGTTGAGATCCGTGTCATGTTCAAGTCCTCTCAGGCAGAAGGGGCAACTCTGCGGTTGCCTGCAAATCGACAGGCGCACGAACGCCTGGCCACTGTCCCGTGCAGGGTCCAGCGGCAGTCAGCGGTGCTACAGGGAGAAAAACCGGACGCTATAGACGTGCACGCTGATTGGCGGCGCGACGGTGGATGCGTTTATGCAGCGAAGTGGGCGGTGCCGGGACGCAGGTCAGCAGGGGGAGCGGGTGCGAGCGGGGGTGCTTGCTATCCATCATGTGTTCTCCCTGAACCTGATGTGGATAAAGTGCGATGTCCTTGTGCCATGGAAGTGAAGACAGCCGACAGACCTGCGTCAAGGTTGGGCCTTAGAACTGTATGAAATTTGATCTATCGCGATTTGCGCTATGCCGGCCGTGGCCGGCAGCGTTTGGTGAACAAGTTATCCACATGACCACCCACAGCAAATGGGGACAAGTGTGCGTAAGTCGGGCATTTTCTCCGTGGCAAAGTGAATAAAAACCGTGACTTATGGACAATCACGGTTTTAGGGGTCCATCGGTTGTTTTTTGAACAAATCCCTGTAAGCCCCGATAAGCATGGGCTGTGGCGGTGAGCAAACACCTTATCCACAGAAGCACCAACAGTGTTTGGGGGTAATTTTGACGATTCTGTGGAAAACCCCGTGGACGGCTTGTAAATCGCGGTTTTCCGGAGGTTTTACCGATAAAAAACACCAATCGATCATTTTATGATCAATCCACTGAACACCCCGTCTCGTATGGCTTGCAGCGTTGAGCGAACATCTTATCCACAGAAGCGCCAACAGAGATTGGGGGCAAGTTTCAGCTGGAAGGGGTCGTTATTCACCACAAAAAGCCAATAAAAACCGTGGGTTAGCCTGGCTACTTTTTGATCGCAGGCCGGCAGGGCCCGATCTGCATGGGGTGCAGCGAGGGGCGAACAGGTTATCCACAGAGGCGCGCACAGGGATTGTGGGTAAACACATGCCCCTGTGGGAGCGAGCTTGCTCGCGATGGCGGTGTGTCAGTCAACATCGATGCCACTGATCTACCGCTATCGCGAGCAAGCTCGCTCCCACAGGGTTTCAGGGCCGCTGTGCCGGCTAAGGCCGATGCATGAGGTAGGCGGCGCCCGTTACTTGAATCAACGGATGCGGGACGACCTGACAGGTTTTGACGATGCCAAAGCCATGGCGCTCGTAAAAACGCCGTGCGCCGGTATTCGCGGCGTAGTCGATCAGGCTCAGGCCCTTGAGTGCCAGTTGATCGGCACGCTGTTGCGCCAGTTCGAGGAAGCGAACGCCGAGCCCCTTGTTACGCCAGCCTTCATGCAGGGCCAAGCTTGAGATATAGAGGGTGTCGGGCACTTCCATGTCGGCATAGGGCGCCAGGACCGGGTCTGTGACTGGTGCCGCCTGTGGATCATGACGCGTGACATAAGCGTGCATCATGCCGATGACCTGTCCGTTGGCCTGGGCGACAAGGCAGTTCTGGTAGGAAAAATCGACACCTTCCCGGGCATAACGCGCGGCGCCCACGTCAAGCAGATCCTGACCAGGCTCCGCCAGTTGGCTCCAGATGTAATCCGACGCACCCTCTGAGGAAATCCGGAACAGACGGGCGATCTCCCGTGCATCCGTGGGCAAGGCCGGGCGAATTGCTACTTCCATTGATAGGACTCCATTGGCGATGAAACGACCTTTTTCACCCACAGGCTTGGGACGCGGCAACCCGCCAGGCCAGCGGTTTTATGGCCGGATGTTGCAGCAGGTCAGGTGGGTGTTTTTTGAGCGCAGGCCTGGATGGCCTGGTTTACGGCGGCGGGCCGAGCAGGTTATCCACAGAGACGCACGATAATGGTGGGCAAACACTGCCCTCCTGTGGGAGCGAGCTTGCTCGCGATAGCGGCGTGTCAGCGAAGAAGATGCAACCTGACATACCGCCATCGCGAGCAAGCTCGCTCCCACAAAGGGATTCAGGTATTCCAGGGGTTAGCGAACGACCCCTTCCTCAATCAACAACTTGAGAATGGCCTCGGCCCCGGCCTCCGGGCTAACGCCCTTGAGCACTTGCCCGCCTCCGCCGCTGGCCTTGGCCGTGGCGGCTTTCATGCGGTCGGCGCCGCTCTTGGCCTTGATCACTTTCAAGCGCTTGGGGCGTGGCTTGGCCGGTTGCAGGGTCGCCACCGCCAGCAAGGTGTCGTCGATCACTTCGACTTCCTCGGCATGCAATGCCCCACGCCGGGCCGGACCGTAGGCGCTTTGCCGAGGTTTTGGCGCGGCGTTATCCACAGTGGCCAGGAATGGCAGGCGCACTTTGAGACGACGCCGTTGGCCGCGGGGCAAGGCTTGCAGCACCAGGGCCACGCCACTGTCGATGGACTCGACCTGGGCCAGCCCCACCACCAACGGCCAACCGAGGTTTTCCGCCAGCAGAAAGGGAAGCATGCCCGAGCCTTCACCGGTTTCCGCCTGGCTGCCGGTGAGCACTACTTGGGCGCCAGCGTCACGCAGGTAGTCGGTCAGGGCCGGCAGGGCGTCGGCCCCCTCGGGATTTTCCAGGACGTGGAGTTCATCCAGACCCATGCCCAAGTAGGCGCGCAGGGCTGGTTCGGCCACGTCACCGGCGTGCAGCACTTGCAGGTCGTTGCCGGCCAGTTGCAGGCCCAGTTCCACGGCCCGGGCGTCCTGTTCGGCGCGCCGGGGCCGACCGGAAGTGGGGTGGGCGCCAATGGACACGAGGCTGATCACTTGGGTACTCATCAACTTATCCTTCTTAAGCCGCATCGCGCTTGGCTTCGTTGCGGTAAGCCTCTACCGCCGCGATCAAGGCCTGGAGAATCGCCGCGCTGTCACCGATCACCGACAGGTCTGCCCGTTTGATCATGTCGCAGCCTGGGTCGAGGTTGATTGCCACCACCTTGTCGCAGGCGCCAATGCCCTGCAGGTGCTGGATCGCCCCGGAAATCCCCACCGCCACGTAGACCCGTGCCGTGACCCAGGTACCGGACGCACCGACCTGGCGATCCCGGGCCATGAAGCCGTCGTCCACTGCCACCCGCGAAGCGCCTTCGGTGGCACCCAGGGCCGCAGCGGTCTGGTGGAACAGCGCCCAGTCCTTGACCCCGTTGCCGCCGGAGAAAATGAATTCGGCCTCGGCCATCGGGATCGCGCCCGGGTCCACCGCCACCGCACCGAGATCTTCGATTCGCGACAAGCTGCGGGCCACGCTTGTGGATAACTCCACCGGCAAGGCTTCGTGGCGGGTTTCGCTGACCGGTTCGGCGCATTCGGCCGCTGCCAGGATCAAGCGCGCCAACGGCCGGGCCAAGTCTTGCAGGCCCGCACCGGCGCGGCCAATGCACTCTTCGCCCTTGACCTGCCAGACCCGCGTGGCCGGGCGCTCACCCAGGGCTGCGGCAAAACGCCGACCCAGTTCACCGCCACCGGTGCGGCTGTCGGGCAGCAGCCAATGGCGTGGGTTGAATTGGTTATCCACAGCCCGCAGACCCTGCACCCGTTGTTCCGGTGCATAACCGCTGAAGGCCTCACCTTCCAGTACCAGCAAGCGGTCGACACCGGCCGTGGCGAAGGCGTTTTCCTTGTGCTCGCCGAACACCACTACCAGCACCGCGCCGTCCGTACCCGCCAGCTGATGGGCCAGGCCCAGCAGATCGCGGTCGTGGCTGCTGAGGCGACCACCGACCATGTCCGGCACCACACTGATGTAGAACGCCGGTTGCGGTACTTGATGCAGCGGCAATTGCACTTCAACGGCGGCAGTGCGCTTGCTCGCGCCACCCTGCTGGGCACCGCTGCGGTCGATGCGCTTGATGCCGTTGGGGCCGATGAAACCGATGCCATGGACGTTCTTGCGAATGACGCCATTGGGGCCCATCCAGCTGTGCTGGACCGGTTGCATGGCCGCGTGCAGCGGGTGCAGGCGGTTGCGGGCGATCCACTCGGCGCGAGGATCGCGGCGGATGATGTCGCTCATTAATGCACCTCCGCAGGTTCACGTTTGGCTGGGGCCACGGGCTTGCTCGGGGCTGCGTCTTCAAGCAGTGCGTCAGCCACCAGTTCGGCAATGTCCTTGATCATTGGCCGCGGTTCGACCACGCCTTCGAGCATCGCGGTGCACTGTGGGCAACCCACTGCCACCAGCTCAGCGCCGGTTTCGCGAATGTCGTCCATGCGCATGTCCGGAATCCGCTGCTTGCCTGGAATGTCAGTGATCGGCGCACCGCCACCGCCGCCGCAGCAACGCGAACGGAAACCAGAACGCTGCATCTCCTTGACCTCGATACCCAGCGCACGCAGCACCTGGCGCGGCGCCTCGTATTCGCCGTTGTAGCGGCCCAGGTAGCACGGGTCGTGATAGGTCACGCTGTCGCCCTTGTGCTGGCCGAGGTTCAGCGCACCGGCGTCGATAATCTCCGCCAGGTAGGTGCTGTGGTGCTGCACCAAATAGTTGCCATCGAAGGCGCCGTATTCGTTTTTCAGCACATGGAAGCTGTGGGGGTCGCAGGTGACGATGCGGTTGAAGCTGTATTTGGCCAGGGTCTGGATGTTGCGTTTGGCCAACAGCTGGAACGTCGCTTCATCACCCAGGCGCCGGGCCACGTCGCCACTGTCGCGTTCTTCGAGGCCGAGCACGGCAAAATCGATTTTCGCCGCCTTCAGCACTTTGACGAAGGCGCGCAAGGTGCGCTGGTTGCGCATGTCGAAGGCACCGTCGCCGACCCAGAACAGCACGTCGGTGGATTTCTTCTCGCTGAGCAGGTTCAAGTTCAGGTCCGCCGCCCAGTTCATCCGCCCGCCCGGGGCAAAGCCGCCAGGGTTGTCGGTGGCGATGAGGTTTTCCAGCACCTCGGCGCCCTTGTTCGGCGTGGCGCCTTTTTCCAGGGTCAGGTGGCGGCGCATGTCGACGATGGCATCGACGTGCTCGATCATCATCGGGCATTCCTCGACGCAGGCGCGGCAGGTGGTGCAGGACCACAGGGTCTCGGCGTCTACCAGGCCGTTGACGATCGGCTGATGGGGATTACCCGCATGTTCGCCCACAGGTTTACCCGGGTATGGGCTGCCAGCGAATTTCGCATCGGTGCCGCCGGCCAGGCCGACGACCATGTCCTGGATGAGTTTTTTCGGGTTCAACGGCTGGCCGGCCGCGAACGCCGGGCAGGCAGCCTCACACTTGCCGCACTGCACGCAGGCGTCAAAGCCCAGCAGTTGGTTCCAGGTGAAATCCTTGGGTTTCTCCACGCCCAGTGGCGCGGCGGGATCGTTCAGGTCCAGCGGCTTGAGACCGGTGGAACGGCCGCCGCCAAAGCGCTCGGCGCGGCGGTGCCAGGCCAGGTGCAGGGCACCGGCGAAGGCGTGCTTCATCGGCCCGCCCCAGGTCATGCCGAAGAACAGTTCCGAGACGCCCCACAGCACACCGACACCCAGGACCGCCGCCACCAGCCAACCGCCGAAGTTCTCCGGCAGGATGCCCGCCACCGGCAGGGTCACCAGGAAGAACGACGCCGAAAACGCCAACAGGCTTTTCGGCAGGCGCATCCACGGGCCCTTGGACAAACGGGCCGGCGGATTGCGCCGACGCAGGTAGACGAAGATCGCACCGACGAACATCACGGCCGACATCAACAGCAAGGCATAGCCGAGGAAACGGTTATGCAGGCCAAACCCGTGGACCAGGATCGCCAGCACCACCGACGCCACCGCACCACCGGCCGTGGCCACGTGGGTGTTGGCAATGTATTTGTCCCGCGCCACTACGTGGTGCAAATCCACCATGTAGCGCTTGGGCATGGCAAAGAGACCGCCGATCAGGTCGACCTTGGCCGGTCGTCCCCGGCGCCACATGTTCACCCGCCGCAAGGCGCCGAGGACCGCGAGGCCCAGGGCTGCGAACAGCAGGATTGGAAGAAGGGTGTTCAGCATGGTGAAGCTCCCAAAGACCTCAGGTCTTGCAGGCACAGAAACCTGGATGTCTTGCTCGATCCCTGTGGGAGCGAGCTTGCTCGCGAAGACGGACTCAGATCCAACATAAATGTCGCCTGATCCACCGCTATCGCGAGCAAGCTCGCTCCCACAGGGTTATCCACAAGCCGTTAGAAATCCTTGCACAACCGCAGGGCGTCGTAGATGGCCGCGTGGGTATTACGCTGGGCCACGCAGTCACCGATGCGGAACAGCAGGTAGCCATCGCCGCTCTGCTCCAGGCACGGCTGGGGCTTGATCGCGAACAAGGCTTCGACATCGATCTGGCCCTTGTTGCGCGAGCCTTCCTTGAGCGCGTAGTAGATTTCTTCGTCCGGCCGCACGCCGTTTTCCACCACCACCTGGTCCACCACGCGTTCTTCCTTGGCGCCGGTGTATTCGTTCTCCAGCACCGCCACCAGCTTGTCGCCTTCGCGGTAGACCTTCTCCAGCATCATGTCCCCGGTCATGATCACTTCCTTGGGGTACATGCTGCGGTAGTACGTGGGGAACGAAGTCCCGCCAATGGCCACGCCCGGCTTGATGTCGTCGGTGACGATCTCGACCTGGCTGCCTTTGTCGGCGAGGAAGTCGGCCACCGACATGCCGGTGAACTCGCAAATGGTGTCGTAGACCAGCACGTTCTTGCCCGGCGCGACCTTGCCGTCGAGCACATCCCAGCTGCTGACCACCAGCCCTTCGGCGGCGCCCCAGTGTTCGTTCTGCTCCAGGAACGGATGGCCGCCGACGGCCAGCACCACCACGTCCGGACGCAGGTCCATGATCGTCGCCGCGTCAGCCGCCACGCCCAGGCGCAGGTCGACTTTCAGCCGCGCCAGTTCCAGTTGGAACCAGCGAGTGATACCGGCGATCTGGTCCCGTTGCGGGGCTTTCGAGGCGGTAGTGATCTGCCCGCCGATGAATTCCTTCTTCTCGAACAAGGTCACGTCGTGCCCACGTTCGGCGGCCACACGCGCCGCTTCCATCCCGGCCGGGCCGGCACCGACGACGACCACTTTGCGCTTGGGCCCGGTGGACTTCTCGATGATGTGCGGCACGCCCATGTATTCACGGGACGTCGCGGCGTTCTGGATGCACAGCACGTCCAGGCCTTGGTACTGACGGTCGATGCAGTAGTTGGCGCCCACGCACTGCTTGATCTGGTCGATCTGGCCCATCTTGATCTTGGCGATCAGGTGCGGGTCGGCGATGTGGGCACGGGTCATGCCGACCATGTCGACGTAACCGCCTTCCAGGATCCGCGTGGCCTGGTTCGGGTCCTTGATGTTCTGCGCGTGCAGCACCGGGACCTTGACCACTTCCTTGATACCGGCGGCCAAGTGCAGGAACGGCTCCGGTGGATAACTCATGTTCGGGATGACGTTGGCCAGGGTGTTGTGGGTGTCGCAACCCGAGCCCACCACGCCGATGAAATCCAGCATGCCGGTGTCGTCGTAGTACTTGGCGATCTGCTTCATGTCCTCGTGGGACAAGCCGTCCGGGTGGAACTCGTCGCCGCACAGGCGCATGCCCACGCAGAAATCGTCGCCCACTTCGGCGCGCACGGCCTTCAGCACTTCCAGGCCGAACTTCATGCGGCCTTCGAAGCTGCCGCCCCATTCGTCGGTACGCTTGTTGACCCGCGGGCTCCAGAACTGGTCGATCATGTGCTGGTGCACGGCGGAAAGCTCGACGCCGTCCAGGCCACCGGCCTTGGCACGCCGTGCCGCCTGGGCGTAGTTGCCGATCACCCGCCAGATTTCTTCCGGCTCGATGGTCTTGCAGGTGGCACGGTGCACCGGCTCACGCACGCCGGACGGCGACATTAGGGTCGGCCAGTTGAAACCGTCCCAGCGCGAGCGACGGCCCATGTGGGTAATCTGGATCATGATCTTGGCGCCATGCTTGTGCATGGCGTCGGCCAGGTTCTGGAAGTGCGGGATGATGCGGTCGGTGGACAGGTTCACCGAGCTCCACCATTCCTGCGGGCTGTCGATGGCAACCACCGACGAGCCACCACAGATCGCCAGGCCGATGCCGCCCTTGGCCTTTTCTTCGTAATACTTCACGTACCGGTCGGTGGTCATGCCGCCGTCGGTGGCGTAGACCTCGGCGTGCGCGGTGCTGAGCACGCGGTTGCGGATGGTCAGCTTGCCGATCTGGATCGGCTGGAACATTGCTTCAAAAGCCATGGCGCGATCCTCGACTTACAACGGCTTGACGATGAACAGGCCGTCGTCGTGGCCTTCTTCGGAACCGCCATAGACCTGCTCGGCCACGGTGCGGATCGAACTGCCACGAGCGGCGAGGATCTGGTCCATGGCGCCGGCGAACCAGCCGGTGAACATGTAGTCGACCTTGCGCCCGACCTTGCCGTACACATAGACGAACGCCGAGTGCTCGAGCTTGACGCTGGCGGTGCCTTTATCCAGGTCGATGTCCTGGATCTTGAACAGGCCCCAGCCACGCTGGGACAGGCGTTTCATGTAGTGCTCGAACACTGCGACGCCTTCCAGGCCGTGGCATTCGGCTTCTTTTTCACACCAGTGCCAGGCGGATTTGTAGCCGGCCTTGTAGAGAATCTCGGCGTAGGCGTCGGCGCCCAGCACTTCTTCGATGCCCATGTGGTTGTTGACGAAGAAGTGACGCGGTACGTACAGCATCGGCAGGGCGTCGGACGTCCAGATACCGGTTTCGCTGTCGACTTCGATAGGCAGTTGCGGGGCGATCTTGGCCATGAAAACTTGACTCCGGAAATTCGTGGTATTGCCTGCGGCGCAGAGGGCCGCAGGTAGAGGATTAGCGATGCGGCGGCGATTATTCGCCCCAGACGTCTTTCAGCACGTTGACCCAGTTCTCGCCCATGATCTTGCGCACCACCCGCTCAGGATGGCCGCGCTTGAGCAGCGTCTCGGTCAGGTTCGGGAACTCGCCCACGGTGCGGATGCCCAGGGGGTTGATGATCTTGCCGAAGCTGGTCAGACGACGGGCGTAGCCCTTGTCGTGGGTCAGCATTTCGAAGAAATCCTGGCCGTGGCCCTGGGTGAAGTCGGTACCGATGCCGATGGCGTCCTCACCGACGATGTTCATGGTGTATTCGATGGCTTCGGCGTAGTCGTCGATGGTCGAATCGATGCCCTTGGCCAGGAACGGCGCGAACATGGTCACGCCGACGAAACCGCCGTGGTCGGCGATGAACTTCAGCTCTTCATCGGATTTGTTGCGCGGGTGCTCTTTCAGGCCGGACGGCAGGCAGTGGGAATAGCACACCGGCTTCTTCGATTCGAGGATGACTTCTTCGGATGTCTTGGAACCGACGTGGGACAGGTCGCACATGATGCCGACACGGTTCATCTCGGCGACGATCTCGCGACCGAAGCCCGACAGGCCGCCGTCGCGTTCGTAGCAACCGGTGCCGACCAGGTTCTGGGTGTTGTAGCACATCTGCACCACACCGACGCCCAACTGCTTGAAGATCTCGACGTAGCCGAGCTGGTCTTCGAAGGCGTGGGCGTTCTGGAAGCCGAAGATGATGCCGGTCTTGCCCTGTTCCTTGGCGCGACGGATGTCGGCGGTGGTTTTCACCGGAATCACCAGGTCGCTGTTCTCGCGGATCAGCTTCTGGCTGGCGACGATGTTGTTGATGGTGGCCTGGAAACCTTCCCACACCGACACGGTGCAGTTGGCTGCGGTCAGGCCGCCCTTGCGCATGTCTTCGAACAGGTCGCGGTTCCACTTGGCAATGATCAGCCCGTCGATAACGATGCTGTCGGCGTGCAATTCGGCTGGGCTCATCAGGCAGTCCCCTTTTGTCAGCGATTCATGCGCCGAATCGTGTGCCGGCGCTTTGGGGCCAGCATATGCCTGAGGGCCGTCGCGACCCGGTGCAAAAACGACAGGGGAATTGCCGAAAGCGTCAATCCACGACAATGGGCTACGACAGGCCCACCCTGCCCGTCTGTTCTTTACCCGACGGTTGCGCCAGAATCCGCCGCATCACTGGTTTTCACTGGACTTGAGCGGCAACGCGATGAAATCAATCTTCCTGGCTTTGGCACTGATCAGCACCCTGGCACACGCAACCGAAGACACCGAGCCCAATCCCTGCGACGAAGTTGAAAACGACGTCCAGACCCTGGCCTGCTCGGCCTACGGCAAGACGGCCGCCGAACAACTGCTCAACGAAAACCTGCAGAGCCTCAACGAGCGCCTGCAAACCCGCTACGCCAGCGACAAGGCCCAGCTCAACGACATCACCGCCAAGGTCAAGGCCGCCCAACAACTGTGGCAAAAACAGCGCGACGCCGACTGCGCCATCGCCGCCTTCCCAGCCAAACCCGGTAGCGAAGCCTACAAGATCGCCGAAAACGACTGCATGGCCCAGGTGAGCGATGATCGGTCGGAGTTTTTGGAGTCGATTGGGCAGGAGTAAAGGGTTATCCACGGAGCAATATCCAGACATCGTTCACGCGTTGGCCCCGGAAAGAATATAAGTCAGGATTCGCAAATCTTATAAAAGACTTATATTCTTTCCATGAACACTATCCACTGGACCAGAAAAGCCGTTAAGCAGCTTCTGAAATTGCACTCAGCCCATCAGGCCCAAGTTCGGGATGCCGTTACGGCGCTCGCCCAGATGCCTGACGTGGTCAACGTCAAAGCGCTTGTCGGTCATGACTATGCGTACCGCCTGCGGGTAGGCAACTACCGAGTCATGTTCGATTGGGACGGGGCGATCAAGGTCGTCAGCATTCAAGAGGTCAAGAAACGCGATGAACGCACCTACTGATATTCAGATCATCAACGATGCAGACGGAAACCCGGCATTTGTGGTCATTCCGTACGCACAATACGTTGCGCAAAAACTGGAACCCGATCTGATCCCTCACGAAGTGGTCAGCCGTATCGTCGACGGCGCTACGCCTATCCGCGCCTGGCGCGAACACTTGAACCTGACTCAGGATGAAGTCGCCAGGCGACTGGGTATTTCTCAACCGGCGTTTGCCCAGCAGGAATCGGTCGCAAAGCCTCGCCGGGCTACTCGAGAGAAAATTGCCGCTGCCTTTGGTATCCATGCTGACCAGTTGGAACTGTAGGCCTACGGGGATATCCCAACAGACATTAGGCTTCAGATACTGTTAACTCTGACAGTATCCGAAGCGAAAGGAGGGGCTTAGGATCAGCTCATGACAGGCGCTCACGTTAGTCGGTGTTATTGCCTATCAAGGGATTTTCATATGCTCTCTCTTACCGCCTTGCCTTTATATGGGTTAGCTATTTTTATCGCCATCGTGGCGGGCATCGAGGCCGGTCGCCGGATCGGCAACCGTCACCTGGCCCAAGACCCGGAGGGCGCCCGCCAAGGCATTGGGGCAATAGAAGGCGCAGTGTTCGGCCTGCTGGCACTGCTGATTGCCTTTACCTTCTCTGGCGCAGCCACGCGCCTGGATCAACGGCGCGCGCTGATCGTTGCCGAAACCAATGCCATGGGCACCGCCTGGCTACGCCTGGACCTGCTACCGGCCAGCGAGCAACCGGCCGTGCGCCAGGCGTTCAAGGATTACGTCGACGCCCGCATCGAGTATTACCGCGATCTGCGCGAAGACGAACTCGACGAAGCCGCCCATGATCGTGCCAGTGACTTGCAACAGACCATCTGGAAACGCACGATCGCCGCCCTGCAGCAAATGCCCACCCCAACCCTGGGGGTCAGTGTGCTGCAGGCACAAAATGAAATGATCGATATCACCACCACCCGCGCCGTGGCCCATGAAACCCACCCACCGCTGGTCATCTACCTGATGCTGGTGACCATGGCCCTGATCAGCGCCCTGCTGATCGGCTATGGCATGGCCGGTACAAAGCGGCGCAACTGGCTGCACAGCCTGGGTTACGCGGCGGTCATGGTCTGCGTGCTGTATGTGATCCTGGACTTCGAATACCCCCGCTTCGGCGTCATCCGGGTCGATTACTTCGACAAGATCATGCTCGATCTGCGCCAAAGCATGAACTGAGTGGGCCGCAAATGAAAAAATCACCGCGGCGTTCCAGACCAAGATGGATAAACTGCAACTCCACACCTCCAGGCATCAAGGGTTCCAATGATCATTTGCGGCATCGAAATCAAAGGCAGCGAAGCGATCATCGCCGTTGCCTCGCTGGAGCAGCAGGCGTTGACTCACATCGCGCTGAACACCAAGAAAATCGCCCTGGACGACGATGACGAAGCCGCCAACGTCAAGGCGTTTGCCGCCCAGGTACGGGCGTTCGTGGTCGAGAATGGCATCGAACGCATCGCCATCAAGAAGCGCAGCAAGAAAGGCGAGTTCGCCGGCGGACCGACCACGTTCAAGATTGAAGGGGTTTTCCAGTTGCTGGAAGGCTGCGAGGTGACACTGCTGTCACCGCAGACCCTCAACGCGCAGCACAAGAAACATGACTTCGCCTTGCCGGCGACGCTGAACAAGTATCAGCACGAGGCGTACAAGGCGGCGTGCTCGGCATTGATGAAGAAATAGACCTTTTCCAGCCGAACACAATACCTGTGGCGAGGGAGCTTGCTCCCGCTCGGCTCTGTAGGAGCTGGCGAAGCCTGCGATCTTTTGATCTTTCGCTTGGGATTCAAGTGTCTGGGGAAAGATCGCAGCCTCGTTGCACTCGACAGCTCCTACAGGGCGCACCCAGCGGGAGCAAGCTCCCTCGCCACAGAATGTATTCCCAGGTTCAATGTTGCTTGCGATACCCCTTCAACCAATCCGCAAACGCTTTGTCCTCCAAGGCGTAACCACCGCGATTGGACTTCCACACCAGTTCCTTGTCACGCAGCGCGTCGATGCAGGATTGGATGGTCTGGGTGCCAGGCACGACTTCGCTGCCCATGCTCCTGAGCACCTTGCCCACGGCGTCCAGCGTTGAATCGGTGAAGGGCGCAAAGGGTTCGTTGTTTTGCGAGCGCTCGGCCATGACCTGCAGCACTGCCCGTTGCGGCACCGTCAAGGCGTTCCAGGCACTTTCAAACTCGGTCCAGACGCCAGCACGGAGCATTTGCGCGCTGTTGCGCAGCAATTCGCCCAAGTGGCTCGCCTCACCCAGTTCCAAGGCAATTTCGCCAATGACGCTGCGCAGCATTTCAGGGCGGCGCCCTACCAACTCGAAGGCCTGGTCCAAGTCATCGGCATTGAACTGATTGGTTTGGGCCAGATGCGCGTTCAAATGGGCAGCGTAGGCTTTGGTGAACGCCTTACCCAGCAATGGGAACGAGGTGATGCTGGATCCGTAGAACGGTTGGTTACGGCTGAGTACCAAGTGCGCGAGTTTGTCGCGATTGGAGCCGGTGAACACCAGGCGCAGGCCGCTGGTATCGCCCTCGCGCCCTTGGTTGAGTTGGTCGCGGGCAGCCTTGAGGGCGAACATGGCGTTGACCCCGGCCTCGGTGGTCAACGCATGCTGGGCTTCGTCGATCACCAGCACCACGGTTTTACCGGCCGCACTGTGCAACAACTCCAGCGCCTGGGTCAGCGTCGCCCCTTCGGGCAGTTGCGGCAGGCTGAAATCCCAGGACAACGTGCGCAAGAAGCTGAGTTTGTCGATGCCCATGGATTTGGCCAGCTTGCGGATCCCCTTTTCATAAGGCACCAGTGCCCCCGCGATTGCCGAAGCGATCAGGTCGGCAGGGTCTTTCTCCTTGTTGGCCCACAGGTCGACGTAGACCGCGAGCCAGCCGCGGGTTTCGCACTCGGGAATCAAGTCTTCACGCAGGAACGTACTTTTTCCGGTACGTCTCGGCGCGGCCAGGAACAGGCCTGAGGTGTAATCCTGGATCCCGGCGCCGACCAGCCCATCGACAATATTGCGGGCCAGATCAGGGCGTCGGAATACAAAACCAGGGTGCTTGGACATGGTTTTATACTCAATTATGGCGACAGGTATAATT
>NZ_JACNDD010000322.1:0-244 GCF_017351395.1 Pseudomonas sp. FW305-28 | reverse complement strand
TATCGTCGACGACCTGCCCAAGGCCGTGGACGACAGCAACGCCAGCACGGCCTCGGAAACCCACCTGACCCTGACCGGCAGCGTCCTGACCAACGACACCCAAGGCGCGGATCAGGTGGCGTCCGGCCCAATCACGCCCGGTACCTTCACCGGCACCTACGGCACCCTGGTGCTCAACGCCGACGGTTCCTACACCTACACCCTCAACACCGCGGACGCCGATTTCAAAGGTTTGCACGGCGGT
>NZ_JACNDD010000321.1:0-246 GCF_017351395.1 Pseudomonas sp. FW305-28 | reverse complement strand
GCAGGGCGAGCACGACATCACCCTGATCAACACCGTTCCGTCGGCGCTCAAGGCCTTGCTGGAATCCGGCGGATTGGGCGAGGGCGTCGACACGGTCAACGTCGCCGGTGAAGCCTTGAAGCGCAGCCTGGTTGAAACCTTGTTCGAACAGACCCAGGTCAAACGCCTGTGCAACCTCTATGGCCCATCGGAAACCACGACCTATTCAAGCTGGGTGTCGATGGCCCGCGAAGACGGGTTTGCCGC
>NZ_JACNDD010000320.1:0-255 GCF_017351395.1 Pseudomonas sp. FW305-28 | reverse complement strand
CGGCCCGACCAACCTGCACACCGCCCTGAGCCAGCAAGCGGCCCTGAGCCCCAACGCCCCGGCGCTGGTGTTCGAAGGCCAGCGCCTGAGTTACGCCGAACTGGACCAACGGGCGCAAACCGTCGCCCGGGCCCTGCGCGCCGCTGGCGTGGGCAGCGACAGCATCGTGCCGGTGTGCATGGAGCGTTCGGTGGAAATGGTCGTGGCCTTGCTCGGCATCGTCCATGCCGGCGCCGCGTGGCTGCCGCTGGATCC
>NZ_JACNDD010000032.1:0-50113 GCF_017351395.1 Pseudomonas sp. FW305-28 | reverse complement strand
GGCATCGGCCCCAACGAATTAAAGATCCACACGACCACCGCTACGGCCGCCAGCACCGCAACCACAATGCTGATAAACACCCATTTAAGGATTTTCAACCCTTTCGACGGCTGGGACGCAGGGAAGAGAGCCTCTTCCGAGAGCCTCATTTTTTCGGCGCAGCGCGGGCAAGCAGCGTTTTCGTCAAGAATGACGGACCTGCATTGATCACAGATTTTCATGGGGCGAGGCTCATAAGAAGGGGGGGCCATCATGGGCGGTGATGATGCGTTGAAACGACCGGGGATCGATAGGATTCATACCGGCTGGGTCCCAGGGAGGAGGGCGCAAGGGGAGCGCCGCGTATCCGGTCGCGCTGATCCTACACCAAGGTCCGGAGGCTGCTAAGGGGCGGAATGTAGACTGCGTCAACTGTCAGGCAAGTGTTTGGGTCTATGCTTACCTTGCCCCTCTTGAATCAGGCCCCCCCATGCACGAACACCGAACGGTCCACAAGGAGTACGCGTGAGACATTCGATATCGGTTGCAGCGCTGCTTTGTCTCTTGCTCGGCACGGTTGCCAGGGCCGAGCAGTATCAGATCGTCACCGAAGAATGGGCACCGTACAACTATCTGGAAAACAACCGGCTCACTGGCATGACCACCGAGATCGTCCGGGCCATCATGGCGCTGACCGGGGATGACTTCGAGGTGTTGCTGCAACCCAGCATGCGTGCCACCCAAATACTCAAGCACCGCCCCAAGACCATCATGTACTCCCTGTTTCGCACGCCGGAACGCGAGTCGTTGTACAAATGGGTCGGGCCAATCGTGGAAGAGTCCATCCACCCCTATCAACTGGCCAAGGCGCCGCCGGTGAACTCCCTGGAACAACTGCTGCACGCCCCGCAGATCACCACGCGACATGCCGGCCTGGTGCCGACGATGCTGTTGTCGCTGGGCTTTAACAACCTGGACAAAAGTGCCACCGAAAGCAAGCTGCTCTATCGCATGCTGCTTGCCGGGCGCACCGACATCATCGTCGGCGACACCGATGCGGGCGTGGTCTACTACAGCCGCCAGTTGAATATCGCGCCGGGCACGCTGCGGAAAATTCCTATCGAGCTTTATCGTTCGTCGTTGTATATCGCTTTTAGCTTGGACTCTGAAGACGAAGTGGTCGCGGCATGGACCAAGGCTTTGGAGCAGTTGCGGCGATCAGGGGAGCTGGGGCGGATTCAGCGGCGGTATGAGCAATAGAAGAGCGGAGCCGGCGCAATGCCCGCCTGACGACGGGATGCAGAAAACCGCTCCGCGATCCACTCAGCCACCACAGTCGCAACTGAGCCTGCGATGACGGATCAGCGTGTATAGGGGCCTTGCAAGTTCACCTGATTGCCAAGGAACCAGCCAAACCAACTGGCGACACCGAGCCAGGGATCGGTCCGGGCCATGATGTCCATCAGGTTGACGTTCAGTGTGCCGGTGAGGTCCGTCATCATCGCTGTCGTTGGATAGCTTTTGACGATATTGCTGTCGCTCCAGATGATCGCGAACTCGTAATACGTCCCCTCGACATAGGTGCCCTCGGGGGCTCTGGGAATGGTGAGTGTCGAGTAAGCATCATATCCACTGCCGCTGAGCGGGTCGGGGCAGGCCCAGGCGATTGCCCAGAAGAGCGGCATCAGGTTCTGGTAGGCCTGCAACATCAGCCCGTTGGCCATGGCGGTAGCGGTGGAGCTGTCGCCGTCCGAGGTCGAGGAGCCGCCGTTGTTGCCAGTGGGTATCGGCAGGTTGCCGTTGTCGGCGTAGTGGTAGAAGTTCATCAGGCGCCCGTGGTCGCTGACGATGGTCGTGTAGAAGTTGCTTAGGCTCGTGTTGCTCGCTTCGAAGGAGTCGGCGACCTGCTCCCAGTACTGGCCGATGGTGATCGAGCTGGACGTTCCGTCGAGGCTGCTGGTGATCACCCGGATGACATCGGTCACGGCAACCACCGCAAGATTGGCCCAGGGGGCGACGGCTTCGGGGAAAAACCACACCAGCGAGTAACCGAGATCCTTGAGCAGTTGGACGAAGTCCAGCAGCGTGCTGTCGTCGGTCTTGGCCTGCATGTTGGCGATCGCGGCGCTTATCAGGGTATTGGCCGTGCTCTGGGCGGTATTCAGGGTGCCTTGGGTGTAGGTGTAGAGCGATTGAAGTTGTTCGACAGCGCTCATTTCCTGCCAGACCGTATAGATGATCTGGAGCCAGTCATCGGCGGCCACACCCGTCGGCGCAGCGGGGGCGGTGGGAGAAAAGCTGTAGTTGCCACTGGCGTCGAACTGCAACCAGGTGGCGAGCTCGGTGGTGACGGTGTTCGGGGACCAGTCCGGGGACGTCGCAAGCCCACGTGGATCGAGTGGATCGTTGGAATTCGCGCCATTGATGATGTCGCCGAGTGTAACGCACAGCGCCGAGTAGGCATTGTTGAAATCAGGCCAGGCCATGGCGGGTTGATCGACGATGGATTGCAGCAAGTCCATGGTTGGCTGCTGTGGCGCGAAGCAGATGACGACGTCGTGAGTAAAAATGGTGTACCAATCGCTTTCCACGTCGTACCTGGCGGAGCAATAGCCAAAGGTGCCCGCGCCGCACACACCACCGTAGCGCATGGCCCAACGGTTGGCCGCGACGGCCAGAACACTCATGTTCGAGTCCATCAGGTTCGCGCTGTCCAAGGGTTCGAGAATGCCCGCCAGGATCTGATCCATCAGTGCCGCACGACCCGCCTTGAGTACCTGGATGCCGGGGGTGTTGCTGAAGACGTAGACGCCTCGGTAGTTCTGCCCATTCTCGACCGCCATCTCCCAGCTCGGGATGCCGGCCACGTAGGCGTTACCGTTGGCGTCGCTTTGCGTCAGGGCATAGGCATGGGCGGCAGCGGCCCAACGCCGCTCGTCAGGATCGCCGGTCTGGTTCGAAGTCAGCGTGAGGGGCGGCTGATTGCCGTAGGCGCTCGCCAACGCGGCGTTGAGTTCGTCGTCGCTGGGCTGCAGCAGCGTGACCTGGGTGCCCACCGGGAACAGAAACGCCCCGACGACGGGATTGCCGTTGTCTTCAGAGCCGGTTTCCCACGACGGGATCGCGAACGCGTAAAGCGGGTTGCCGTCATCATCCTGCTGGCTCAGCGCCCAACGAAGAATGCCGTTTGCCCAGTAGCGGTAATCGATGAAGGAGCCGGTCAGCGGAGGATTGATGTCCGAGAGCATCTGGAGCACGTCACTTTGCAGAATGTTCTGCCAGACAACCGCCACGCCGGTACTTTCGATGCCGCCATTGGTGGGTGGAACAGCGGCAAATGCAGGGGCGATGGCACGTTTCGTATGCTCGGAATCGTCGAGATTGAACATGAGAGATATCCCTATCTGCGAGGCAACGTCGTGTTTGGGTGATGCGCTTGTGCGTGCAGTGACGTGACGGTGCTATGAAGTCTAGTCCGGTATTTGTACTTGGCGAGTGAGCCGGGCGTCGGCGAAGCCCCTGTAGTCGCGCAATGTCGTTACACATGCGGCTCTGCCAGTTTTCGTACAGTCCCTGGTGTCTCGAGAAATTTGTGGCTTTAACTGGCCAGAGTGATCACACCCTGGGCCGCGAGGACGAGATCGGCTGCCCGCTCGCCAATGACCACGCAAGGCGCCATGGTATTGCCGACGGTGATTCGCGGCATGACCGAGGCATCCGCGATCCGCAATTTCTCGATGCCATACACGCGCAACTGATGGTCGACCACAGACATTTCATCTCGGCCCATTTTAGCGGTGCAGGACGGGTGCCAATAGGACACGGCAGAATTGCGGATGAACTGCTCCATGGCGCGGTGCGCTTTCGGTCCGGGCACCACCTCGCGCTTTACCAGGTCGTTGAAGGTTTCGCTGTTCCCGAGTGCCCTGCAGAGGTCGATCGATGCAAACGCCGCCGCCATGTCCTCGGGCGCGCTCAGCGAGTTCGGCTCGATGAGCGGAGCATCCGACGGCCCGGCGCCCGATAGGCGCAGGCGCCCTCGACTGACAGGCCTGGCCAGCCCTGCGAACATCGTCCAACCCTGTTGCGGTGGCTGGATACCCACTTCAGCAGGAGAGGGCACCGCAAATTCAAGCTGGCAGTGCAGCAGGTCTGGCGCGTCCAGGCGACTGTCGCTTTTCCAGTACAACGTGGTTTCACAACCGCCGCCACCCACCGCCTGGGGTTGCAGGTACTCCCAGGTACAGCCAAAGGCAACATGATCCTGAAGATTCTGACCCACACCGGGAAGGTGACTGATCGGGACGATGCCATGGGGGCGCAGTTCACTTTCCGGGCCGATGCCTGACTGCATGAGCACCTTGGGCGTGTTCACCGCGCCCATGGACAAGACGACTTCGGCTTCGGCATAGAAGCGGTACCGTTGCCCTTCGATGATCACTTCGACACCGACCGCCCTTGTGTCCCTAAGCAGGACACGGGCTACCAGCGCGCCGGTGAGGACGGTCAGGTTCGGTTGGTGCAGCCGTGGTCGGACATAGGAATCGTAAACGGATTCGCGCCTGCCCTGGTTGATGCGTAGATCGGTGATCGCGGCCCCGCCGGGGCCTTCCATCATCGCTCCGTTGGGACTGTCATATCGGGGGATACCCAAACGACTGGCCGCTTCCAGGGTTGCCCAGGCGAGGGGTTGAGGCGAGTCCGGCTGCTCGACATGCACGGGGCCACCTGAACCACGCCGTGCGGCATCCGGGCTGCCGTGCCAGTTCTCGATCCTGCGGTAGTAATCCAGCACCGAATCGTATCCCCAGGCGCAGTCGCCGGACTCGGCAGCGAAGTGATCCCAGTCCGATCGATGCCCGCGTGCCCAGACCATCACGTTGATGCTGGAGCCACCTCCAAGTCCCTTGCCCATGTTCAAGGAAAGACGACGCCCGTTGAGGTGCGGATTGGGTTGCCCTGCGAATGCCCAGTCGCGCTCTGAACCGAGGTTCAGCGGCCACTGCGCCGGCTCTGCAACTTCAGGGCCGGCGTATTCGCTGCCTGCTTCAATCAACAACACGCGTGCGTTGTCCTGTTGGGCAAGACGGGCCGCAACCACGCAGCCCGCCGTACCCGCACCACACACGATGAAGTCGTAGTTCCGATCACGCCGATGATTCATGCGTCCGTCCATATCGATGCAGCGGTTGGGCTCAGGGTTATCGGGGGTGTCGTGCCGCAGCGATCACTGCTCGCCGACGCTTTTCACGGCCTCGAGAATCACCTTGGCCACTTCGGCCGGCTGCGATTGCTGGGGCACATGGCTGGTGTGCACCTGCGCCAGGGTGGCGCCGATACGCTTGGCGGCGGAACGCTGGACATCGGGATGGATCATCCGGTCCTCGGTGGCGAGCAGATACCAGGACGGTTTGGTCTTCCAGGCGGAGACGGTCGTTTTGTCCTCGAACGCGGATGCCTTGATGGGGCCTTGCGTCGCGGTCATCACGGCGGTCTGCGCCGCTGGAAGATCCTGGGCGAAGTCCTTGGCCATGCCTTCCGGGGTCAAGTAGAGGAAACCGTTGCCGTCAGCTTTGATCTGACTGATGCCCGGGGGCGTGGGCGCGCCTTTGCCTTGTTCGCCGCTGGTTTGACCGGCATCGGGAGCGAAGGCGGCGACGTACACCAGGGCACGGACTTTCTTGTCGCTGCCGGCCTGGGTAATCACGGTGCCGCCCCAGGAATGACCGACCAGCACGACCGGGCCCGGCTGATTGTCCAGCGTTCTTTGCGTGGCAGCGACATCGTCGGCAAGCGAGGTGAGCGGGTTTTGCACGACCGAAACGGCGACCCCCTTGGCTTGCAGAAGCGGCACGACCTTGGCCCAATCGGAGCCGTCGGCGAATGCGCCGTGTACGATGACCACCGAAGGCGTTGTATCTTGGGCCTGGCTGATACCGGCGGCCAATGTGCTTGCAAGGGCGAAGGCGACGGTGACGGCTTTTGATCTGAATGTTTTCATGGGATGAACTCCTGTGTGGGAGCTCAATTCTGCTGACTGGCCTGCTTCGTGGGCATCGGTCATTTATCCGACCCCAAGGCATTTTCATGGATAGTGCGTTGCAACTGGACATTTCATTGAGCGCAGCGCTGCAGGCGATCGGCCAGGTCGGGGACCTCAGCATGGGCCAGCCACTCGGGCATTCGCGACGCGTTGCCGCACTGGCGCGCAGTCTGGCGCAGGCCTCACACGGCGATGGCGAGCACCTGAGGGTGGCGGAGCAGGTCGCCTTGCTGCGCTGGTCCGGCTGCACCGCCAACGCCGAAGGGTTTGCGGATCTGCTCGGTGATGACGTCGACGGCCGCCGTGCGATGCTCGACCTGACCCTGAGCAAAGAGGCCATGAACGCGGTGCATCAGGCGACCCCGCTGGCCGTCGTGCACTGCGAGGTCTCCGGCGAAGTCGCGAAAACCCTCGAACTGGGGGCCGCTGTCGAGGCAGGCTTGTGCCGCGTATTCGAAACCTACGATGGGACTGGCCGGCCGCTGGGCTTGACCCATGAGCACATTCCGGAGGTCGCCTATCAGGTGGTGCTTGCCGGTGATCTGGACATTCTCAGTCGAGCACATGGCTTGGACGCGGCGCTGCGCTGGATCCGCGACCAGTCGGATCGGCGCTATCCCGCTGCCCTCGCGTCGTTGCTCATGGATAACGCCAGGGCGTGGCTGGCAGACCTGGATGGTCGCTCTCAAAACCCGGTCCATGGGGAGGCCGAACGCTCCGTCTCGCTGACCTTGGTGGGGGACGTGATTGACTTGAAGCTACCCTGGCTGGCGGGGCATTCGCGGCGGGTGGCGCATGTCGCCATGGAGGCTGCACGCTTGTGGGGGCTAGGTGAACCCACCCTGACAGCGCTCGGAAAGGCGGCGCTTGTCTACGGTCTGGGTCGGGCAGCCGTTTCCAACCAACTCTGGAACACCGCCGGGGCGCTGCCTTATAGCGCCGCGGAGCGGGTGCACCTGGTTCCCTACTGGACGCAACAGGCGCTGAGGCCTATCGGTGAACTGGCCGTGCCTGCCGAGATTGCCGCCCATGCCTACGAACGGCTCAACGGCAGTGGCTACTTTCGAGGTGTGATGGGGGATGCGCTGTGTGCCGAGCATCGGCTGCTAGCCACTTCCGTAGCCTGGGTCGCACTCAGGGAAGCCAGGCCCTGGAGGGCGGCCCACGGCGAATCGGAGGCGGCCAGACTGCTGGAGCAGGATGCCGCCAGTGGTTTGTTCGACAAGGCTGTATGCGAAGCGGTTATCGCCGCTGCACGTGGCGAGCGTCGGACTCATCAGCCGAAGAGTTCGTTACTCACCGCACGGGAGTGTCATGTGCTCCTGGAAATCAGCCGTGGCGCCAGTAACAAGCAGGTGGCGCGGCTGCTGGACATCAGTCCGAGCACCGTTCGCACACACATGGAAAGCATATTTCGCAAACTGGAATGCTCGACCCGAGCTGCCGCGACCCTGAAGGCATTGACGCTGGGCTTGATCTCCTGATGCCAAGGCGCGCAGGTTGAACATTCGAAGCTCGGTAACAGGAGGTCCGGCAGGCCTTCTCCTTTGACGTTCAACCTCGTACGGGGGAGGTCCGCGACCTGCGTGTGTTCGCTTTTGGTGTTATTGAAAGTCATTATCATTTGATATATTCTCGCGACTCCTCCTCGCTTGAGTCGCTTGCGTGTCCAGGCCATCCGATCCTCATTCCACCGACGGCCAGTTCGAGAGCCATTCGAGTGAACTGCTGCGCTTCCTCACACGGCAGGTGAAGTGCGCAGAACTGGCGGCCGACCTGCGCCAGGAGACTTGGTTGCGCTTTCGCCGGCGCGAGTCCGAGCAAGAGATCGGCAATCTTCGTGCGTTCCTCTATCGCATCGCGCGCAACCTGATCATCGACTACCGCCGTCAGCAAAAATCCCGTCCCGTCGAGGAGGAGATATCCATCGAATTGGTCAGTGCCCAGCCGGGTCCGGAGCGAGCGGCAAGCGACGCCCAGCGCCTGGAACGACTGCAGCGCGTGGTCCAGGATTTGCCACCGCACCTGCGCCAGGCGTTGTTGTGGAATCGCCTGGACGGGCTGACCCAGCGTGAGATCGGCGAGCGCCTGGGGGTCTCGGAAAGCATGGCCGGACGCTATATCCTGAAGGCCCTCGAACACTGCCAGCAACAGATGGACCCGCAGCCGTGAATCATCCTTCGCTTCTCGATCAGGCCCGGCAATGGCAGGTGCTGCTGCATTCTGGCCGCGCCACCGCTGCCGATCGCGCTGCCGCGCAGGCCTGGCGTCAGGCGGCGCCCGAGCACGAGCAGGCGTTGCGTGAGGTGGAAGGGCTGTGGTCGTTGCTCGGCCAGATAGAACGTCCGGCCGAGCAGCCTCAGGTGCGCGTGCTGCGTCGTCGTCGACAGTGGGCGGCTCCACTGGCCTGCGCTGCGATGCTGTTGCTCGCCCTGTGGCTACCGCGCGGCACCTGGATTGGCCTGTATGCCGACATCAGCACCCAGCCGGGGGAGGTGCGCGAGGTGCGTCTGGCCGATGGTTCGCTGTTGACCCTCAACGGCGATTCGGCGCTGGACTGGCAGTTTGTCGATGGTCGCCGTGAGGTCAGGCTGTACCGCGGTGAGGCGGATTTCCAGGTCGCCCATGACCCGGCCCGGCCGTTCATTGTCAGGGCCGGCGAGGCGCGCATCCGCGTCACCGGCACGCGCTTTGATGTGCGTCTGGAGGAGGGCGGTGTCGACCTTGCGGTAAGCGAGGGCCGCGTGCTGGCCTCCAGCGAGGGGCGCGAGCCGCTGCCGGTGGTGGGCGGGCAGCAGGTGCAGTGGCGTGGCGGGGCGCTGCAGGCGCCGCAAGCACTGGATGCGCGTCAGCGCTTGGGCTGGCAGCGCGGCAAGCTGGTGTTCCGCGACCAGCCGCTGGAGCAAGTGTTCGCCGAGCTTGAGCGCAGCCAGTCTGCGCGGGTGCTGTTTGTCGACGAAGACGCTCGCCGGCTACAGGTGACCGGCGTGTTCGCCCTTGATGATCCACAGGCGGTGTTGAGCGCTGTGGAAACCACCTTGCCTGTGCGTCTGGTGCGCCTGCCGGGGTTGATCCTGGTCACGTCCCGCCGCTGAGGCCCGCGCCTGTCCCTCCAAAAAAAAGAAAATATTTAGGCGGCGGTGGTTCAGAAATCATCGCCGCCTTCGTCTTCCGTTCCTGCAAATGCGACTTCTTCGTATTGATAGTCAAGGACACCAGCATGCGGTCGACCCCCTTCCTCGCGGCGCTAGCCGTTCTTCCCCTGGCCATTGCCGCCGCACAGGCGCAAGCCGTCCAGCTCGACGTGCCTGCCCAGCGGCTCGACGCGGCGCTCACCGATTTCGCCGAGCAGGCCGACGTGCGATTGCTCTATGACGCTGGCCTGACCCGTGGCAGCGCCATGGTGCCGGCACTCAAGGGCGACTATTCGGTGGTCGACGGCCTGCAGCGGTTGCTGGAGGGCAGCGGCCTGACCTTCCAGGCCGGCAACGACGGCACCATCACCCTGGTGCCGCTGCCCGAGCAGGGCGTGCTGGAGCTGGGCCCGACCACCATCAGCGGGCTCGCCGAAGGTCGTGTCGACCTGCCGGCCGAGTACGCCGGCGGGGAGGCGGCGCGGGGTGCCCGCATCGGCGTGCTGGGCAACCAGGACATGCAAGATGTGCCCTTCGCCTTCTCCAGCTACACCTCCGAGCTGATCGAGAAGCGCCAGGCGCAGACTCTGGCCGATGTGCTGGCCAGCGATCCGGGCGTGCGTCAGTCGTTCGGCTTTGGCAACTTCTCCCAGGTGTTCGTCGTGCGCGGGTTCCAGCTGTTCAGCGACGACATTGCCTTCAACGGGCTGTACGGCATCCTGCCGCGCCAGATCATCTCCACCGAGTCGGTCGAGCGGGTCGAGGTGTTCAAGGGGGCCAACGCCTTTGTCAATGGCGTGTCGCCGTCGGGCAGCGGTGTCGGCGGGGCGATCAACGTGGTCTCCAAGCGCGCCGAAGACACCCCCACGCGCAGCGCCACCCTGGACTATGCCAGCGACAGCCGAGTGGGCGGGCACCTCGACCTGGGCCAGCGCTTCGGCGAGGACAACCGCTTCGGCGTGCGGGTGAACCTGGCCCAGCGCGAGGGCGAGACCGCGGTGGACGATGAGCACTCGCGCTTCAGCCTGGCCACCCTAGGCCTGGACTACCGGGGTGACCGTCTGCGCCTGTCCGCGGATCTCGGTTACCAGAAACAACGGGTCAATGAGGGGCGCTCGGTGGTCTACCTCACCACGACGGGACCTACCAGCACACTCAACGGCAAGACGCCGTCGGCACCGGACTCCGACCACAACTACGCGCAACCCTGGAGCTGGTCTCAGCTCGAAGACACCTATGGCATGTTCAGCGCCGAGTACGACCTGTCGCCCACGTGGACCGCCTACCTGAGCGCAGGCGGCAAATACACGCGGGAGAACGGTGTCTACGCCTCCAACTACGTCTACGGCGCGAATGGCGATGCCCGTATCGGCCGCCTCTATTCGCCGCTGGACCAGGAAACCCTGAGCGCCGTCACCGGGCTGCGCGGCGAACTCGCCACCGGGCCGGTCAGCCACAGCATCAACCTGGCCGCCAACGGCATCTGGCAGGAAAAGCGCAACGCGTTCGAGTCCACCGCGGCGGGCAGTCGTGGCTTCGGCAATCTGTATGAGGGCCAGCCCGTCGCCGAGCCACCGGCCACCAGCGTCTCCGGCGATATCCACGACCCGGACGCCACCGCCAAGGTGCAGAACCGTAGCCTGGCGGTCTCCGACACCCTGGGCTTGCTCGACGACCGCGTGCTGCTGACCCTGGGCGTGCGCCGCCAGTCCATCGGCGCCGACGCCTGGAGCGCGGCCAGCGGTGCCCGCACCTCCAGCTATCAGGAAAGCATCACCACGCCGGCCTATGGCCTGGTGATCAAGCCCACCGAATACCTGTCGCTCTATGCCAACCGCGTCGAGTCTCTGCAACAGGGCCCGACCGCGCCGGCCGCCGCACTCAACAACGGCGAGATGTTCGCCCCCTATCGCTCCAAGCAGACCGAGGTGGGCGCCAAGCTCGACTGGGGCACCTTCGGCGGCAGCCTCAGCCTGTTCCGCATCGAGCAGCCCCAAGGCGTGCTCGGCGGCGACGGCTACTACCGGGTGGATGCCGAGCAGCGCAATCGCGGCGTGGAACTGAGCCTGTTCGGCGAACCGCTGGACGGCCTGCGCCTGCTGAGCGGCGCCACCTGGACCAAAGCCGAACTGCGCGGCACCGCCGGCGGTCGCGACGATGGCAACCAGGCGGTAGGCGTGCCGAAATTCCAGTTCAATCTGGGCGCCGACTGGGATGTGCCCGGCTTGCCCGGGGCGAGCCTGAACGGTCTGCTATTGCGCACCGGCGGCCAGTTCGTTGACAGCGCCAACGAATACAGCATCCCCGCCTGGACCCGCGTCGACCTGGGCGCGCGCTATCGGACGAAAATGGATGGCCGCAGGGTGACTTTCAACGCGATGCTGGAGAACGTTGCCGATGAGAACTACTGGGCCTCGGCCAACGGTGGTTACCTGACCCAAGGGGCGCCGCGTACGCTGAAAGTGTCGGCTACTGTTGATTTCTGAGGTTGTTGGCGATTAAAGAGGTGCCGTTGCAAGTTGTGTGATTACGCTAAAGGCGGTTTCACTAAACGCTCCGAGAGGCTGCATTTGTGGCCTCTGTTGTTATTGCTGTGAGATTGGGGCGATTGGCGCTTTTCGCTAGGCAGGAGCCGGCCAGAAGCTGCCACTCAAAGCGACTCGATAGTTCCCACCCGACCGTGCATCATCATGCTCCCCACGATCCCGTCTTGGCAGCGAGGCCGTAGGTGCAGTACCTGCCCGCCCGCAAAAACAAGCCTTTTGAAATGGAAGTCATCTCATGTTCGTACGTAACAAACTGGTTCCGGAGTTAATGGTCACCCACCTGGATAGCAGCCTAGTTTTTTGGGTTTCTCATCTGGGGTTCAACGTAGCTTATCAACGTCCGGATGATGGATTTGCGTACCTTGATTTGAATGGTGCTCAAGTAATGCTTGAGCAGGTTGATCCAGACGCGGGTCAATGGCTGACTGCGTCGTTGACCAAGCCGTTTGGAAGAGGCATCAACCTACAGATTGATGTAGAGGCTGTCGCACCCATCATCCAGAAACTTGTTCAGGCTGGATGTCCACTCTATCGAGAATGCAAAGACACCTGGTATCGGGCTGACGACATAGAAGTAGGCCAACGCGAATTCATCGTTCAGGATCCCGACGGTTATCTCGTAAGGTTGGTAGAGCGGTTGGGTGAGCGACCGGCTTGTTCAATATGAATCTGAGCCAAGCCGACCGTCAGCAATGGGTCGATAGCAGTCGGTCGCGAGTGACCGCTATCGACCCATAGCAGTCCTTCAGTGAGGGCTGCGAACAATTTGTGAGAAGCGGAAGCTGTGACGGATGCTCTCAATTGACGTATGTTCTAGGAATACGCCGTCATCACGGCATCAGCAAATACATAATCAACACGGAAGTACATATACACCATGAAGAAATGCTTCAATGCAGAACAATATGGGCTATTAATTCAATGTTCCCAGAGAGAAGATTTCTCAGAGTGGAATGATTATGTCTCGCAAACCCAAGACATTATCGACTTTCGAGATGCAAATCTGGAAGGTATAAAGATTGTTGACGCAAAATTCATAAACTCCAATGGCAAGGGAGCGAATTTTTGTGATGCCAATCTAAAAAGTGCAAAATTAGAAGGCGTAGATATGTCCGACTGCCTATTCTTAAATGCCGACATGACCGGTATTGAGGCGGCCGGATCTATATTTCAAGGCTCTAAATTTGACAGGGCACAAATTTCTAACGCCTTTTTTGCACTGTGCCATTTCAATGAGGCAAGCTTTCAACAAAGCAATTTGATTTCGGTGAGATTTTTTAGCTCAAATTTTTACGAGTGTAGCTTCTACAAAGCAGACCTCTCGGACGCACAGTTTCAAGGCGGCGGTAGAAATCCACTCCTAAACGGAGAGTCGAGATTCAATTTATGTGGGGCAATTTTTGCAGATGCGAAGTTTACAGCTAGGACTTACTTCCATCTTGCGAATGTTTCGAGGGAAACAGATTTTAGAACAGTAACGTTTGAGAACGCCTGTTACTCTGCTGGGCTTCGCCAAACTCTTCAGTACTGTAATCGTAGGCATAACTGGATTGCATGGTATGAGAAAACCGGAAAAACAAAAAGCTTTCTAGCTAAATTGTTCTGGATGGCGTCGGATTATGGGAGATCTCCTCGGCAAGTCGCAATATCATTTTTGATCGTATGCTTGTCCTACTCACTCCTTTACTGGTTAATACCCGGATCAACATCAGGAAATGAAGGAGGCGATTTAAGTATAGTGCAGAGCTTGTATTTTTCCGTCGTCACCATGACAACTCTTGGTTATGGAGACATTGCTGCCAACAAGTCAAGCTGGCTATCCCAAGCGCTAGTCATAACGCATGTCCTATTTGGTTACGTGATACTAGGGGCTCTGCTTACCGTACTATCGAATCTGTTCACTTCTGATGGGCCACCGGAGGGGCTGATAAAACATCCTATTACGGCAGGTACCCTTACCAGGCTCCATATACCTGATACTAACAGAACTTCAGCCGAGAATGAGCCCTCTCCGGTTTAGGTGTATTGTGTAGCAGCTATTGGCATCCATCGCCACATAGCGGTCACAATATGATCAAAACATGTGATATATGATTTTTACATGCTTTGATCACTTTTCAGCCAACTAAGCCAATGCTCCGGAATTTACTCTGGGCCCAATTGCATTGGCTGTTTCAACAAACCCGATAAGAAAACGAAATCCCAAAGGTTTGCCTCTTTAGCGGTAGTCTCCGGGTCTTCACGCTGCCATGTCCAGTCATCCATATTGTTATGGCAGAGAAGCTATATCATGTGATGCCATTGCTAAAAACATATTCGCAACCCGATCTGTTGGCCCCTCGTATAGGACTTGAAAGAAAGGGAATGGTGATCCAGATGCACAGAAGTGCTCTGCCCATCACCAGATGCGCAAAGAATGACGTTCATCTCAGTCTCATCACCCGCCATCGCTGCCGGCACGAACACTAACCCGCCGTCACTCACGCCGTAGGACCGTCGCCGTTCAGGAAAACTCTTTCCATCTGGATTGGAAACGCAGAACCAGTGAATCTTGTTCATTTAGTTATTCTCGAATGGCAGTAAAGTGGAGTAAGGCAGTTCGTCGCCCTCAACCGCGGCAAGCACCTGGTCTGCCTCCCAGCCGTGTAATAGAGGATCGACGGGTTTGCCACATTTGGGACAGAAAGCAGGCTGTCCGTCGGTAAGGTAAAGCATGTAGAGAGACCTTTCGCTTAACCTGACCAAGGTTATGCCATGCTCTGGCATGCCTGGCGTATTCTCAGGCCTCCCGTTTAAGCCTGTCCCTAGCATCAGCCTCTACCTTGGTACGACATTCCGCCTGGCTTTAAACATGTACGTCAATGGGGTGCTGTAGCTGACGATCTGGCGATTTTCGTCAGCTCCTCGAGTAAAGTCCAAGCGATTGTTGGCATTTCCCCATCGAATTCCAAGGTTCTTGAGTGCACTGCTCTGGAAAAAATGCTGCAGCTCAGTATTTCGCTCCCGTTCATTTCCCGTTCCACCTCCGGTCAACTCGACATCTTGTCCTTTGACATAGCGAGTCATGAATGTCAGTCCAGGAACACCCACTTCTGCGATTGGATTTTGCATTTGCGTTTCTTTAAACGAAAATCAGAAGAATGGCGTACATCAACGTGCAGGGAATCAATAGAGTCCAACCGCTCAATAACATATAACGAAGGTTGTCATAACGCGCCATACCCATACAGGTGGCCATGTTGGCGCTTGGGAAAGGCCCGTACGAATCACCTTTCGATGAGAAAATCAGGACCATGATCCAAGCTGCCGTGCTGATTCCCATTTGGTCAGCGATACCGCCAAACATCTGATCTACGAGAACAACCACGGCAGCAGACGCTCCTGGTACGCCTGCTAGGCCGATCATCGCCACGAACAGAACGAAACTGTATGGGGAGAGCTGCATCAGGTCGTCGCGATATCCAGCTATCAGATGTTCGAACGGGCCCATTTTATCAATGACATTGAAAAGTGTCGCCAACATCCAAAACAGCAAGAACAAATTAATAACGCTACCCGCTCCACGATAAAATGCATGGATGACTTCGGTAGGAGATTTCCCAGCCGCACACCCAGTTACAAAGGCCATCAGTGGTAGAGCTAGAAGTGGCAACGTAATGCCTGCACGGGTGTAACCCGCGTATATAATCGTCAACAGCAAGCCACTGATGAATATAAACGTTGCACGTTTAACATGGGCGCAGTCTGGTGTTTCCGTCTCACTCTCTGTACCTGAGTAGTAATCGTTTGCAGTGGCTGCACGCTTCTGATGATAGAATATTACTGGGATGCCAACAATTATTGACATAATTGCTAATGGTCCAGCTCCAAAAGTTAGGTACTGCAAATAACTCACATCCGCTACTTGCATAATGGCAATGTTGGAGCCTGCAAAAGGCGCCAAGGCTAAGCCTGCACAGCCTCCATATAGGAATGCTACAGCGGTTGCTCTGCGGGTGATCTTATATTCAGCTGCAAAAGCGATAAGGACTGGCCCAGCGACAGCTAGAGCACCGGCAAGCGTGCCCAGCATGAATACTATCAGCATACTAGCTAGCATGATTCCAATCATGGCGGTGTATTTAGATCGTATGCCTACACCGTTCAATACAACCTGAACAATATTGTGTGCAACGCCCGTTGACCGTAGAACCTCACCGAGTCCAGCACCCATAACAGCGATTAAACCGATGATAGTAACGTTGTTATTTAAGGCTCCTCCTAAGAGCGTTCCAATTTCGAGGGGTTGGGGTTGGAGGATTGCGAAAGCTGCTACTAGCGCTAGACAAGTAGCTAATAAAATGTCCAACCCCCAAAGGCAGAAGCCAGCATAGATTAGGATAGGCAGAAGCCCCCATGCCGTGTCTGCTGCCCCATAAAAACCGACAAAAACACAGCTTATGACTCCGAGCAACGCGGTGGCTAGCATTGCCGACTGCTTGCCTGGTTTATAGGTCAGGTTTTTTGGTAGAAATCTGCTAATTGTTATGCTCACGATAATTCACCTAGTCCAGCACCGTAGTTGATTACGATGTCCTCGAAATGAGCTATGGTCGAGCGCATCTGCACCCGACCGTTCAGGTCTTGCCAGAGGGTAAGCCTTGTCATGACAGCCAAACTCTGGACTCATGTAGAGCACAGGAATGCTGGCTCGCGGGCTTCCTTGGCGAAACTGAGGATATGCGGGAATAATTTACGCGAGGAGGGAAGGCTTCATTAAAAAAAGAATGCGCAACCTCCATTTCAGCCAAGACGAAAAGTGAATGATTCATATTATCTCCTGCTATATTTTTAATTATGGCAGCGACATCAAACAAGCGAGTATCGACTTTTATTTTTATTGTATTTCTAGTTTTTAATTTAAGGAATTATTCTAGCTCACCAGGTCCCCAGAAAATATGTGTCATGATTTTCAGACCCTCTTTCACAGTCTGTTCCAGAATATGCTCGCTGAGTTACGTTTCGTGCGCTTGAGGCACTTCGGATTCCCTATTAGTCCCATTTTGGAACCGGCGCCCGGATGGTCGTCGATTACAAGACGCAAAGGGAACCGGAAGTGAGCAACACATTGTAAAACCTCGATCAAGTTAACGAAGGTGGCTCACATCAATGGCAAGGTGTAGGAGAGGATCAACCGGTTCTGATCCACATCTCTCTGGAAGTCGCTTCGGTAGGTAGCGTTACGCAGGCGAACGCTGAGGTTCTTCAGTACCGAACCCTTCTGGAACACGTAGGCAATGTCCGTATTTCGCTCCCACTCCGTGGAGCCGCCAGATCCATTGCGGACCTCAGCATCATGTCCTGTGAGGTATCGGGTCATGAAGCTCAGCCCAGGCACGCCAAGTACTGCGAAGTCGTAGTCGAAGCGTGCGAAGGTGGTTTTCTCTTCAGCTTCACTGAAGTTACTGACCTGGACTTCGGTGAACAGCGTTGTGTTGGTGCCGTCGATGAAGGCGAAGGCTGTATCACCGGAGAGGCTCTGGTAACCCAGCGAAAACTTCGCACCGCCGAGTGTGTAATCCAGCTTGCCGGCTAGAGCCTTGTTGTCGATATCGCCGGCATAGCGAGCACCCGAGTCACCGGTAAGGAAGTAGCGTGCTTCAGCACCCAGCTTCCCAGGGCCGAATGGGATGCTGTATCGCAAACCCAGGTAGTGCTGGGTATAAAAGTCCTGAAGCTCTCCGTAAAAGTAACTGGCTGTCAGAGATGGCGTCAGGCTGTACTGAGCTCCACCGAAATAAAAACGGTCGCTTTCGCCAGTAACCACAAAGCGACTGTTGCGCGAGTCCACAGTCATCGGCTCGTAATCTTGCGAGTTGCGATCCTGTGCTCGATTGATCACACCGCCGGTCAACTTCAAATCAGCAATGTCACTCGACGTGATCTGAGCACCTTGGTAGGTGGTAGGAAACAGGCGGCTCGTGTTGGCATTGATCACCGGAAGCTCCGGTATCAACGTGCCTAGCCTGAGCTCCGTCTCAGCGATCTTCGCCTTCCCCGTCAACGCCAACCGGGAATAGCTGTCCTGTGCACGCTTGGCATAGCTGGGTTTACCAGGTTCGGCTTCCGCGTCTTGCTGCAACAAACCCGTATTGGAGCGCTCTGGCCCGGAGTCGAGTTTGAGGCCCAACATCCCAATGGCGTCGACACCGAACGCTACCGGCCCCTCGGTGTAACCAGAATCGAAGCGCAAGGTGAAACCCTGGGCCCACTCCGCACGCTTGGACTGCTGGTTAGCACTGCTGCTGACCTCGTCGCGATAGTCGCTATTGAAGTAATAGTTAGTGATGTCGAGGGAGGCCTTGCTGTCCTGAACGAATGCTGCGGAGGCATGCGTACCCCAAATCATGGAGCCGGCCAGAGCCATCCTGGAAGTGTTGACGGCGGTGAATCTCATCATGCGATAGCCCCTGCAGATATTTATCTTTATGGATTGGTGCCAATAGAACTGGCGCCCATTTAGTTCACGCTAACTCGCTGAGCTGAAAAACAACTCTGACAACGTGCTAGAGCAATCTGCATTGGATAAAAATCCATATACAGCTTGCTCATGCTTAAGCTCTAGTTCTTCGTAATTGGCCACTTGGGTAACATGGCTTTATGATAGGTAAGCTGATCATACCTTGGGGTCGCTGAGCCTGGTGCACCCACGTATATAACCCTCTCCGAGAGCTTTGAAAAGGATGCATGAAAATGTTGAGCGGACTTGACTACGACAATTCGTTTCCCAATCAAATCACACCCTAGCTTGGTAAACACGTCCGAGTTGAGGGCTTGGTTCCGATTGGAAATTATCAGACACTCAATTCCTTGTATTTCGACTAGAGCCGAATCGCCAATAGACATGATTTCGCCGGCTTGTCCGGTCATGGTATGGTCGCGCTGCAGGGCCTTCACCGAGAATTCCCCATCCACCGGCTCGCCAGACATTTTGCTAACTTTTCCGCCCAGTCTTAAACTCAGCCGAGCGTTTACCCCCGCCTCAAAAGCAAACTGCACCAGTATTGGGTCCCAGATAGGTCCAATTGCGACATCCCGAATACCGAGCTCTAGTAGTCTCTGCAGGATGAAGGTTGAATCGCCGGCAGCACCGCTGCCTGGATTATCTGCCCGGTCAGCTAGTATGACTGGCGTTGTGCTTCCCACCAGCGCCTGGTCAATAGCCTCATCAATCGAAAGATAATGGATTTGCAACTTATCGCGAATAGAGATGAGCTTGTCAGCCAATTCCTTGGCCAGCTTCTCTGCTGTACTTGGATCATTGTCGGTATAAACCAAGAGCTTTGTTCCCATGGAGGGGACATCGCCTGTAGCAAACCCCTGGATAGCTGAAATCGTTAAAATGGAGCCTTGTCCTTCTAGTTTCATCAGACTATCTATGAATGATCGACCAGGTTCCCTAGTGGTATGGATAGGCACCACCATGTGCGTATCCACCACGGCAGCGACAGGCCTTACTTCGCCAGTAAAGGTTTTTACACATATATCTACTAGCTCTTCTGCGCGTTCCCTGATATCGGTATGCGGGTATTCTTTATAAGCAATGAGCACGTCAGCGTTCATGACCATCGATGGGCTGAGATGAGCATGGGGGTCCAGTTCGCAGCCTATTACTGCCTTGGTGCCTGCAATTTTCCGGACATGCTCAATGAGATCGCCTTCGCAATCGTCATAACCATCAGCCACCATTGCTCCATGCAACCCCAACAGCACCACATCTACCGGCAATGCATTGCGCAAATCCGTGAGTAGTTCATCTCGTAAGGCCTCGTAGGCTGCCCTGGTTACCAATCCTGAGGGTTGTGCTTGGGCATACAGGCCTTCTAGCACCGTCCAGCCTTCTTTGCGACCTCTCTCACGAGCAACGATGAGCGGCGCTGAGTATCTGGTACTGTGTTGCGGGTGTTGTCCTGCGGGATAGTATCCCCCAAGGCGAAATGCTTCGAGACCGGTTGGCAGTGGCGAGAACGTATTAGTCTCAGTTCCAATACCAGCACTGAATACACGCATTTTATGACCTCCTGCTAAATTTCTAATGTCCCACGATGCTCGCGTTATCGTCCTATGCGTTTTAAACTTCGGGGCGGAGTACCAAGAACTGGCAAATAAATTTGCGGGTGTTTTATCTTGGATATCGCCTGTAATTCCATTTTCTATGATGGCCGTGGGTATGGCGGTGGTGGCTATAAAAAAACGATACAGTGTGCAAAACTTCTACCGCATCACTGACATAATCGGATCTGGGCTGTGGCGTTGCCAGCGTTGGACTGCGGAGCATCACACCATGTCAGGGCAATAAGAAGGGCGACACCGGATGACGCGACCAGCATGCCAAAGGCTGCAAAATACGATCCATTGAACTGTACGATTAACGCGCCCATCGCCATAGGCCCCACAGAACCTGCCAGCTGACCGCCGAAGTTCATCAGCCCTGTTGCACTACCAATCAAGTCCGGGCGGAAACGTTTCAAAGGAATTGCAAAGCAGGTAGCGTAGATGAAGTTGTAGGAAAGCATGCAAAGCGTCCAATAGATGATCAGCAGTGACATGGACTTGGTGTTCATCATCAAGGTCATGAGTGCTATGCAACCAAATGCGCCAAACATCATGAAATATTTTTCGCGGCCATTCCCGAATTTATCAAGCATCCAGCCCACTGCATTTGTTCCGGCGAATCCAAGAAGGTAAGGAACTGCCGATGCGAGGCCGACATGAAGCAGGTCGATGTTATATGTTGTTGAAAGATAGGATGGCATCCAGGAGTTCAGGCCGATACTCAGCATGCTCGCGCAGAACCAAATCGCAGTTAGCTTTAATGCAGCGGGATCTTTGAGGAGCTCTTTGAACTGGTTAGTCTTGGCAGGCTGCGACGATGCTCGAAGGCGCTGTGCCGCCATCCCTCCCTTGAGGGCAAACCACAATATGATCGAGGTTATAACACCCAGGGCCATCAGGATATGAAACGACCCACGCCAACCCAGGTACACCATAGTCAAACCGAGTAGGCCGGAACCTGCAGCCTTCCCTAGGTACGCAGTGGATATCAAAAAGGATTTTGCACGTGCGCGCTCATTTTTGGGAAAAGTTTCGGCGACAGTCACAGAACTGGCGGGTGAAAAGCATCCTTCGCCCATGCCGAATAAAAACCGAATAACCAACAATGACGCAAATGACCAAGCCAGTGCAGTTGCTCCGGTGAAAATAGACCAGGCGACAACACAAAGAACTATGACGATTCGCGATCCATACCGGTCAGAGACCCATCCACCAAAGAGCTGCATAATCGCATAGCTGAGATAAAATGCACTAAGTACCATGCCGGCTTGCTGAGCGTCCAAGGCAAATTCCTTGCTAACCGGAATGATTGCAAGGCTCATCACAATTCGATCTGCGTAGCCAACCGCCCATGCCAAAAACAATGCGGCGAGTACAATTGTTTTTTTCGCCCTACTAGTTTCGTTTCCAAAACTGTTCATATCAATCTCTCTATAATAAATATTGTTGAGAGGCAGTGAATCTAATTTTTTGAAGTTGCCAATTATTTTGTTAGATGGCTAATTACGCTTACTGGACCGCCGCTACCACCGTGATCTCGACTAAAACTTCTGGCCGTGCCAGTTCCGCTTGCATCGTGGTCCGTGTCGGGGCTTTCCCGCTTGTCAGCCAGGTTTCCCATACATCATTCATTGCCGCAAAATCTCGCCCAATATCTTTGAGATAGATGGTGGCACTTAAAATCAAATCTTTGTGAGAACCTACCTCTGCTAACAGGGCGTCGATTTTATCAAGCACCTGGAGTGTCTGCGAACTGGCTGTTACACCATCCCCCGGCACCTGGCCGGACAGAAATACCAGATTGCCATACGTAGCGGCTGCGCTCAGACGAGGGCCAGAGTTGAGACGATTGATGGTCATGATTGATCTCCGGTAAATCAAGCTGTTCGATATGAATAAAGCTGAGGGTTTAGCGGTGCTTTCCGCTCGCTAATCAGGTTGGCCAGTAGGTCAGCACTTCCGCAGGCTAAAGTGAAGCCGAGTGCACCGTGACCGACGTTGAGCCAGAGATTTTTGTAATGAGGCGTAGCGCCAATTATCGGCACTCCTGTAGGAGTAGCTGGACGCATCCCGGCCCACTCCACCGCTTCACGATAATTTCCACCATTGGGAAACAATTCCTGAGCAGCTGATCTAATTGCATTGATTCGACCAGGATCTACTTCTGGGTTAAATCCGACGATATCTACCATTGCAGCGACTCGCAGTTTATCGTCCAAACGTGCATACACAATCTTTCTATCGTAATCAGTTATGCTAACTTCTGGAGCCATATTTCCTTTCGAGATCGGCACAGTGAGGCTATAACCCTTAAGGGGATAAATCGGTATCGACAGCAGCGGCAATTTCAACACTGATGTTTTATAACCGGTGCACAGAACCAAATTCTGTACGTCAAGTTCATCATTGCCGAAACGAAGTTTCTCGATCACCCCACTTCTATGGACTACGTCTGTAACAGGCTTCCCCAGGACGAAATTGCACAAATTGGAACTAGCCAGCTCTTTGACGAGAGACTGGCAAAATTTGTAGCAATCACCTACCTCTTCATCAGGTGTGAAAATCCCCCCAACGAATGGAGTGTTGGAGAGACACGAATCGAGGGTTGCAAGCCCAGCGCGTGTCACTACCCGCTGGTTCTGAGGGTCGGACAAATGCTTACTGTGGTGTTTAAAACTTGCTTCATCGCGGAAGGCAACCAGCTTGCCATTGCGTCTCCAAGCGAAATCATCAATAGCGGCTGCTGATAGCCAATTGTGAAGCGTGTCCCGGCTATGCAACGCAAGCTCCAGCAGCTTCTGAGCATTTGCCTGGTTAACAGAGCTACGGCAAGCGAGCAGAAATTCCGCCATCCATTTCCATTGCTGCATGTCCAATCGCGGGCGTAGCTTTAAGGGAGAATTGCTTTTTAGCAGCCAGCCAATTGCCTGCATTGGCACACCTGCATCTGCAAGGGGAGCAACGTAGCGATAGGAGAGTTGCCCGCCGTTTGCAAAGCTCGTTTCGCTCGCCAGTTCGGATCGAGCATCAATCAGGTCAACGGCGACTCCTTGACGTACCAAGGCATATGCCGTTGTAAGACCTACAACCCCACCACCGATGATGCTTACCCGCATTGCAGTCGCCTTATACGAAAATTGTTACGCTTTGGCGCAACTTAGCAGGGGGTGACAGGCTTCGGATAATGAATAAGAATCGACTGGGTATAGACAAAGGTTATGGTGTCGCATGCGGTTACGTCACATCGAAATTTTTCAAGCCATCAGGCAGGCAGGCTCAATCAGCGGAGCTGCTGAACTCCTCCACGTTAGCCAGCCTTCCGTCACCAAGGTCCTTCAACATGCTGAGGCTCAGCTCGGCTTTGCCCTGTTTCGACGTGTGAAGGGAAAGCTTCTGATCACGCCCGAAGCCCAGGCCTTGGAAATGGAAGTGAGAAAGGTCACCACCAGCCTTGACGGGGTACGTCGACTGGCCGAAAGCTTGCGCCAAATGCCGTCCGAAACGCTAAGAATCGGCGCCACACCTGCGCTTGCCTCCTCCCTTCTCCCGAGAGTTGTCGCAAGCTGGCAGCAACGGCATGAGAGCTCAAGATTCGAACTGTCCAGCCTGCATAGCCAGGAGCTGGTACAGAACCTATTCATGCAGGAAATCGACCTGGCATTGACCTTTCGACATCCGGAACATCCGGGTTTGGACGTCATACCTGTCATCACCGGCGATCTGTTGTTATTGAGCCCTCTCGGCCACAAATTCAACTCTGCATCGAAACCGGTAGGCATCAGTGAGCTTGCAGGTGAGCAACTGATCGGGGTTTCATCTATCGATCCGATGTTCAGCCAGTTAGGTAGCTACCTGGCGAACGTTGAACCATCACCTCAAACTGCCGTTCGTGTTCAAACTTATTCTCTTGCCCGATCACTGGTCGAGTCAGGTGTCGGAGTCGCTATAGTCGATCCATTCACGGCCTATGAATCAAACTCAAGCCGATCAAAAATTGCGAAGCTCAGTCCTCCTTGCAGCGTTACCCTGTACGCCATGAAGCGTGCTAACGAGCCTGAGTCCCACTCATTCAAAGCGCTTCTACAGATACTGAACGACCAAGCGACCGCCATTTTGAACGCCTTGAACGAAGATCCTTCTGAGCGAGCCCCATGAAAGACAGGGCACAGTTTCTCCCTTACGATAAGTGATAGGCAAACGGTTACCCGACCGCCTCATCAGTTGCCCAAGGTACTAACGCTCATCGCGTAAGCTTCGCGCCGCCGTCCATTTGCAGCATCACAAAGCGTTGCAGCTCGCTGGAGCCATGCCAGCGGAATTGGTTTTTCCACTGATCCGGGATCTTGCCAGGGCTGATATCCGAGACCACCCGTGCGCCCATCAGCGCGGAGAAAAACCGGGTAGCGGTGTCGATGTCCGGTACATTGATGCCGACATGGTCGATGGCTGAAACCTGAAGCGGTGCGGCTGAGTTCATACCGGGGTGGCTTTGAGGGGGCGTGGTCGCCGCCTGAGTAGCGGCAGTCAGGGTCACGCTGGCGGCCAGCAATATCGATTGCAATGGGTTCACTGCCTGTTCCTCTTGAGATGGGTTGGCGGGCGACCGTGGCAGTCGCCCGCTGGGTGGTCAGATTTGCGCCTGGCCGCCGTCAACAAACAACTCGATACCGTTGACGAAGCTGGCGTCATCCGAGGCCAGGAACAACGCGGCGCTGGCAATTTCGTCAGCTTCACCGACACGCCCCATGGGGATCAGCGACGCCATGTAGTCGAGCAAGCCCTGCTGCTGAGCGGCATCGGGGCCGGCCAATTCAACCAGGCCAGGAGTGCGGGTGGCGCCAGGGCTAATGGTGTTGATGCGCACCTGGCGGTCTTTCAAATCCAGAATCCAGTTGCGTGCAAATGAGCGCACGGCGGCCTTGGACGCGGCGTACACACTAAAGGCGGCGGTGCCCGAGCTGCCCGCCGTGGAGCCGGTGAGAATCACCGAGGCTTTTTGGGCCAGCAGTGGCAGCGCCTTTTGCACAGTGAACAGCACGCCTTTTACGTTGCGATTGAAGGTGTCGTCGTACTGCTGTTCTGTGATGTCACCAAGTGGCAGCATGGAGCCGCCACCCGCATTGGCGAACAGCACATCGATTCGGCCGTGGGTCGCGCCAATCTGGCGATACAACGCGTCCAACTGATCGAGGTCGGCTGAGTCCACCCGCACGCCGGTGGCGTTGCCAACAGCGGCGACAGCGGCGTCCAGTTCGGCTTGGCGACGGCCCGTGATATAGACGTGGGCGCCTTCCTGAGCGAAGCGTTTGGCTGTGGCCAGACCGATGCCTGTACTGCCGCCGGTCACCAATGCAATTTTGCCTTCGAGTTTGTTAGTCATGGTGTTTCTCCCGTATTTCGATTGAGTGAGTTGCGGTGTGGGAGAAGCTTATCGACGGGGCAAAACTTTCAAAATAGAATTGTCTGAAACCTATCGTTGCAGAAATGAAATGAGCAATCTTCCAGATTTCGAAGGGTTGGCGATGTTTGCCAAGGTGGCCGAAGAAGGGTCGTTCGCCGGCGCGGCGCGCGTCATGAGCGTGTCGGTGCCAACGGTATCGCGGGCGGTCGCGCGCCTGGAGGAGCGCCTGGGCGGGCGCTTGTTCAACCGCACTTCGCGGCAACTGGCACTCACCGAATTCGGCGCGAGCATGGCGGCCAAGGCTGGGGAGATTTATCGGCAGGCTGAAGAGGTGGAAAGCGAGGCTCAGGAGTTATCGGTCCAGCCCCGCGGCCAAGTACGCCTTGCGATCCCCATGTCGTTTGGCCTGCGTTGGGTGGCACCGCTGATGCCGCAGTTGATCCGGCAGTATCCCGAGCTGTCGATTGACCTGCACCTTTCAGACGCCTCGGTAGACCTGATCGCCGAGGGCTTTGATGCGGCGTTACGCATTGCCGTATTGCCGGATTCCTCGCTGGTTGCGCGGCGTCTCTGCGCTGTCACCCAATACCTGGTCGCCTCACCGGCTTATCTGGATGCCCATGGCCACCCTGGCCATCCCCGCGAACTGGCGGCCCGCACATGCCTGAGTTATGCCTACCGAGCCCGCAGCCAAGTATGGCGGTTCACTCATAAGGACGGCACCGAAGAAGACGTGGTGCCCAGCGGCCCGTTAAGAGTGACCAACTCGGATGCGTTATTGCCGGTGTTGCTTGAAGGCCTGGCCATCGCCGAACTGCCGGAGTTTATTGCCAGCGAATACTTGGCAGATGGGCGCTTGGTCGTGGTGCTACCGGAATGGAGCATGACCCGTGGTGGCCTGTATTTCGTCACCCCCTCGGCCCGTACACGGCCGGTAAAAATCAAAGCGCTGTCGGACTTCTTCGCCGAGCATTTAAGCGAGCCCGTATGGCGATGGCCGTTATGAGACGATGGGGGCAGCTCTTTCAATTATGAAATGATGACTTTCATTAACTGCTATTTTTGAAACCTGGTGGATACCTTAACGTGGTTTGGTCGGCACAACACAGCGTGCCATCCAATTATTCGTTTCGGGAGAAAGTCGTCATGAAGAATGCCGTGGAATTACTTCAACAGTACTTGGATGCCATCCAGACGCCTTACTTGGCAGCGGCCCTGTTCGCCGAGGACGGCGTGCTGGAGCTGCCCTACCTGGAGTCGCTCGGCATTCCACACAGCGTGAAGGGGCCTGCAGCGATCGAGGGTTTTATCGGCTCATTGCTCGGTAAAGTGCCGGATTTCAAATTCCACAATGTGCGCTTTTTGATCGACACCCCCGATCAAGTGTTTGCCGAATACAGCGTAGAGGCGCTGGTGCCTGCCACAGGCCGCATCTACCGGCAGATGTACGCAGGCCGCCTAGTGGCCAAAGACGGCAAAATTCAGCTGCTGCGCGAATTCATGGATACCGTGGCCGCTGCCAAAGCGTTCGCGCCGGTTGAGCCGGCGTAAGGCTATTGAATCGCGACACTAAAACTCGTGGCTGGAATCGCGTCTACTGAAAACCAAATGTCTTGTGGGAAAGGCTTTAGCCTCGATCCTTTCGTTCTTGGCTGAGTGGCAGCCAAAAGTCGCCATTCATGAGCGGGGCCTATCGACCCAAAGCTGCCATCGACGACTCAGCTTATGGCATGTGTAGAATAGCGGTTTCCCTCATATTCAAAGGAATGATCCAGTGATCACTTGCCACGTCAGGTATGTAATCGATCCCTACCAGATCCCGGCTTTCGAAAACTATTCTCGCCATTGGATTCGTGTGGTGAACCGTATGGGAGGGAGCCACCACGGCTACTTTCTGCCAGCTGAAGGCGCCAACAACATCGCTTACTGTCTATTCAGCTTCTCCAGCCTGGCAGATTATGAGCAGTACCGTAGGGAGGCCGGAGTAGATCCTGAGTGCGTTCAATTAGTGACGCAGGCTACCGAGCAAAAATTCATCTTGAGCTACGAGCGCAGTTTCCTTCGTCCAATTCTTGAGTGAAATGACTGTTTTCAGCCGCGCTCGGGCGCGCCAAAGAGGCTGCTTTTGGCAGATTGCTGCTTGTCACGAACGGTAGAAACCGGCCAAAAGCGGACACTATTGAACGACCGAAAACAGGTGGTCATTGCCAGGTTATTTCGAAGCGTGCTGGTCGCGCGCTACGGCTTGCGAACGATCCAAACGAATCCGGCACCCATTACTTTGTTCCCCGTTAGCCTTTTCGTATGATGAGCGTACATGCTATTTGGAATATCTCGCGTGAATACGCCACCTAACATCGGTTCATCACGCCAAGCAGTGCAAAAGGGGGACAGATCGGATTTCAGTGATGCTGTAGCCCAGCTCTCATGGGACGACTTGCGCATTATCAAAGCGCTCAGTGAATGCGCAAATCGCACTGATGCCGCCAAAAAACTAGGGATCAACATATCCACGGTATCGCGCCGAGTGGCCCAGCTTGAGAAAACACTTGGAGTTGCACTCTTCGATCACCGCCGCTCGGGATACATGCTCACAGCGGAAGGCGTAGAGCTGCGAGAGCTCGCCGAGCGTGTCGAACTGGATATCGTTAGTGTTGCACGGCGCGTTTCACGGACGGGGCAGGGGCCACTCGGAAAACTCCGCATCACAACGAGCGATTCGCTGCTGCTGTACTTCCTCACACCTATCATTGCGGAATTCAAAGCTCTGAATGAAGGGATAGCGATTGAAGTACTGGTAGGCAATCAGACATTGAGTCTTGCCCGCGATGAGTCGGATATTGCGGTGAGGGCGACCAATAAACCAGCTGAAAGCCTGGTTGGGCGCAAACTCGCGACAATTGCCTGGGCACCATACGGCAGTGTTAAAAACGCACCGACCTCGACACCTTTCGCAGAAGGCCAAGCGTGGGTGTCTTACTCGGCAGCTTTATGCGGCCTCAAAGCAACGAGCTACGTTGATAACAGAGTTCGCCCAGATTGCATTTCGTATCGTACCGACTCCGTCGCCGCTGCAAGCGCTGCGATTGTGGCGGGTCTTGGTTTTGGGTTCCTTCCCTGCATGCTGGGTGACATCACGCCGGGATTGGTGCGTGTCGGCCCGGTTGTGCCTGAACTTCAGGATGGGCTATGGCTGCTGACTCACCAGGACATTCGAAAGTCATGGCGAGTCAAGGCGTTCATGACGTTTTGCGCAGCGGCGGTTGCCGAACTCAAGCCATTGGTCGAAGGTCAGCGAGCTCTCCCGGTTTCCTAGAGGAAACCGGGAGCATGTCTTAGCGGGTGCCGGAGCCAATGACTGCCTTGCAGACAATTTCGATCAACTGCGATCGCTGCGCGAGCCTCGATACGCCGATGATGTTGCTCGCGCACTGGGGCCGCTCGGTGCCAAACGCAGCCTTGCGAACATTGCCTACCACCGCAAACGCCGCGTCCATGTCCAGCACATAAAGCGTCTCTTCAACCACGTCTTCAAGTGTTGCGCCATACAGGGCAAGCAACTTGGAGATGTTGTCGTAGGACGCGCGCATTTGCTCTCCCATTGAAGAGAAATCACTGGGCTTGCCTTCGCTATCGAGTGGGGCAGGAGCTACCAGGTTGCCGTCCTCATCATGGTTGAATTGGCCGGAGATATAGATCTCGTTTCCGACTTGTCTGGCCTGCGGGTAGCCGTAGCTTTCTTCCCATGCGACACCCCAGTAAGCGGTTTTCTTTCCGAACGGTTGCGAAGCTGACATTGCATTCTCCTGGCGTAGAAAAGACTGCTCGCACCGCGGCAGTCCGAGTTGTGGGAAGCCAGAGACTAGCACCGCAAATGATTTTTCAAGGGCGCATTAATGCGCCTTTGGAGACGCATTAATGCGCCCCTAAAGTTGCGAATGATCGGTTACCTTGAACTCGAATTCGGCGCCGCAGCTACCGCCAACAACCTTCCGCGATTTTCAGCAGACAGAAGATTGGCCCGGCCCGCAAAGAGATTTGAAGACCATCATTTCACTAAAGGGAACCACCATGAACAATCCAAAAACCGAAGTACTGACCCCTCAAAACAGCCAACTGATTTTCATTGATCAGCAGCCGCAGATGGCCTTTGGCGTGCAAAGCATTGACCGCCAGACGCTGAAGAACAACACGGTCGCTCTGGCAAAGGCCGCAAAAATTTTCAACGTGCCAACCACTATCACCACGGTCGAAACCAATAGCTTCTCCGGCCACACATACCCCGAATTACTCGCTGTGTTTCCTGACGCCCCTCTGCTGGAGCGCACCTCGATGAACTCGTGGGACGATCAGAAAGTCCGTGACGCGCTGAAAACCAATGGCCGTAACAAAATCATCGTATCTGGCCTTTGGACGGAAGTGTGTAATACCACATTTGCACTTTCCGCCATGCACGATGCCGGCTACGAGATCTACATGGTCGCCGATGCTTCCGGGGGCACAACGAAGGAGGCTCACGATTACGCCATGCAGCGCATGATTCAGGCCGGCGTGGTGCCGGTCACTTGGCAGCAGGTGCTGCTGGAGTGGCAGCGTGACTGGAACAACCGCGCCACCTACGACGCCGTCATGAATCTGGTGAAGGAGCACTCCGGTGCTTACGGCATGGGCGTCGACTATGCCTACACCATGGTGCACAAGGCTCCCGAGCGTGTAGACCACGGCCCGACCTTGGCACCTGTGGCCGCCTCTATCTGAGACTCACTGGCCCTCATTAAGTGGGGGCCAGTCCCCATTGCTATCCATTTGAACCGGAACGGCGACAGAGGCTATGTCAGTGTCGTCCGTACGCCTGCGACGTCACGCAATCCGATCCGCCTACTGTCCCTGGGCGATGTCCCGCACCGAACTTTACCGAGTCTTCCGGTCGTTCATGTTGAAAAAAGGAATCACCATGAAAGGTGTCGAAGCACTGCGCTTATCAATGTCGTATTTCTGCCCACGGGAAAACTCAAACGGTGGCAGGAGACAGTTGCAAAACAATTGATGCTGGAAAGCCTAGAGACCGGAGTTACCGTGTCGACGCTTGCGCAGGCCTGCGCACTCTCGCGCAGTCATTTCACCCGAAAATTCAAAGTAAGCACACGTTTGTCCCCTACAGAATGCAAACAGCTGCTTGAGTCCTCAGTAATGACGCTAACCCGGATCGCTATGGCATGCGGATTCTGCGACCAAGCACACTTTTGCAGAGTTTTCTCAAGGAATGAAGGTATGACGCCTCTGGCCTGGAGACGGAGTGCTCGCTCTGCCGCCTGATAACCTTTTTTAGATGTATTTTGAATCCGAAGGACTGCTAATCGCCAATAGCAGCTGCTCATGAGCGACCGCTAGCGGCCATGGGCCGGCGTAGATGACAGGTCAGCTTCCGGCCAGAAGCTGCCCTTCAGGAAGGCCAGCAATCGTCCAGAAGCAGGCTTTCACCTGCATTGACAAAGCAGCGGCCGATCCAATTGGCTATCGATTTAGAACATGTGGCTGTTTGTGGTCGAAAGCCGGTCGTGGGGAAGCAGCGAATGTACCGGGAATGTGCGTGAAACGTTGTCATCTTTCTTCCTTCAGATGTCCCGCGCACAGTCTCCTCTGTTATTCTGATTCAAAAATCATGCGTGTGGATGAGACGCGATGTTGCATTCAATACAGTTATCAAGCGGCAGATATGTCGGCTAATTAATAGTTGGGGAAGCTGAGTATGCACCGCTTAATAGCAAATGGACTTGTTTTCATCAGTATTGCGATATTATGTTCTGGCTGCACATCCTATTCGTCCCAGCCGACAATCAACGAACACGTTGAACCCGAAGAAAAAGAAAATATCTTCAGCTTCAGTTACGAAATAAACTCTCCATGGAAAGATAGTCGCTTTGCCAGGGACGCATACGCAGCGACACTAAAATTTATTCCAGGCGCGCAAAATACTAGCTCAAACCTTACAGCTTTGCCCCTTCCTACCTTAGAAATAAAAATCTCGGAATTTTCATCTGGCGGCGCTTGCGCACAAGAATATTTAACGGGCTTGAGTCTTGGTTTAATTCCTAGTTGGTGTTCAAGGCCAAACCTTTTCAAGTTTGATTTCATACTGAATAAAGACCACAGCTTTTGCAGGCAAAGAACTTATTCAATAAGTTCCACGTCCTTCTCACATCTCACGATGATTCCCTTCGCCCTGTTCAATGCGGAAAATCAACCATTAACGCTCTATAAGGCCGCGCTAAAAGATTTCCTTCAAAGAGGTCAATGTACAACGTCCTAACAGGTACGTTCACATGCTTCGCCCGCCGCTACGGAGGCCCCATGTCAAGCATGGGGGGCCGTTTGAGGTGGAAACTTATCTTAGGTGACCGTCTGCTTCTGGCCGAGGCTGTGTAAAAACATTTTTGAGCGCGACAGGTACTCAAAACCGGACTTAAAATCGCGCTTCTACGCGAAATCCACATCTGCTCACGTGCCGATAAATTTCAGATTTAACGTAGACGCGCGCACTTCAATCTTGGCGAAGCGTTTTTACACACTCTGGGCCGATAGCGGTCGGTCTGTAAGCATCGGCCGAAGGACCATGCTTTACCCCTGGGTGTCTTCGCGAAGCGGTTTCGCCTTTGTTGAACCCGCAACGCGGAAGGAGCCCAGGGGGGGGGCTGTTGGTCGATGGCTGCCTTTGGCAAAGGGCTGCTATCGACCCAGGTTGTGTGAACACGAGCTGGAAGCAGTTAACTAAACGTGATGCAGACTGGTTCCATCTCTACCAACGAATTTTCACAGGCCCCTACGAGATCTCGCACACAGTAAAGCCTCCATCCCTTACCTGATCCCCACTTTGCCGCGACAGGTTCAAGCGAAGACTCTTCCTCCTGCGTTGCGCGAGCCCAATCATCGTGCCCGATCTCAGCGATCAATTGAGCCTGGTAGACCTGTAAGAATGGAAGCAAGCTTTTCGCTTGTTCAACCTCTATGAGGACAAATTCTGCTGTATCGAGTTGCTGTTTAACATTTTCGACCAGTTCGTGCGCCTGCAACGGGAGTGCCTCTAACACAGCCTCCAAGGCTGATCCGGATTTGTCAGCACTTTGGAAGGTGCCACAGATGATGTTCCCTCCTGCCATATCTTTCCCCTATCGTGGCTTCGAAGCTTGGATTAGGCAGCTCGCGATTACGTGTCTAACGTCGATTTTTTGCTGGTCTACGCCCGTTGCGAGCGGCCAATTAATCCAAGGCTTGATGAAAAATCTGCGATTCTCTGACCTTCTGGTGGTCGAGATCGTGACGGGACCTTTCAATCATTTCTTACCTGTTTGAGCCAGTTCCAGAAAGGATCACTGGATTCATGCGCGTCCATGCTTGTTGTGCTTGAGATGAGATCTGATGCGCGCGCCGGGACGCTGAGGCCAAGCGTGCATTCCACGTACGCCCGCAATGCCCTAGGTGGCGCTGGGTAGTCATCATCTGCGTATTGCTGCTCCCGCAGTTCGGCCGGTGTTCTCGTAAACTCCTCTGGCCAGCAGTGCTCGTTGTAACCGATGGCCAGTAAGCGAATCAGGTCTTGCGTACTATTGGTCAAGACGCAGAGCATGTCTGATCCCGAGCCCGAGCCAAGATGGACGATTCGCTGCTGATCGTGGTCGTCCAGCCACAACCCTGCCCACGATCCATCGCCACCAGTCCTGAGGAATATTGATAGCCGCTCGTTTACTCTGGGATCTTCGCAGGCCGTCCATCGAGCAGTATCGGCGGAGTCAGGAACGTGAAAGGCGGTGATAGCGCTGTTGTTGTATTCAGGTTCGGGATGCAAAGTCATGTAGCGGCCCCCGGTCCTATAGTGCCGGACGCAGCCTAGTGCTTCCAGGAATTCCATGGTCTGTCGTAATACTGGAGGTACCGGATTGCTTGCCGGGAAGGCGGCCACTAATTCGTTGGTGAAGCTCATGTCTTTCCTGACCATTGTCTTTAGCGAGTATCGTGAATAAAGGTGGATAGCTATGCCCGGAATATATCGCCATGTGCGACCCAATGCCCGCTTCTGGCCGGTAGCTGCCTGTGGTGAAAGCGGCAACCGACCAAAAGTTGTCATTTTTTAGTCAGAGCTTGTCGCAGTTTAATCTGACGAACTGTTTCTATTGGTTCCAGGGACAAGCCGATCGTCGCTCCCGCAGGCACCTTCAAACTGGGATCCGACGACTGGCTCGCGCTTGTCACCGCACGCTGAGAAATGACTCCTATAGCCTCTCCAGCCTCGTTGACTATTGGTCCACCACTCGCGCCACTATTAACACCATTGTCCATATAGAACAAACTAAAATCGGCGGATATATTTTGTTCTGAGTTACTTGCATGAATTCGTACATGGTTGCCGACTATCGCACATTTTGTCATGGGGCCCATCATGTCAGCGATGTATCCGGATTGCATCGCACCAAGGAACTCCTGCATTCCCGGAAAGTCTTTTTTGGAAATTCTATTCAGATTAAATGGTAGCGATAGGTCGTCGGAAAAACCGGATAGAAAAACCTTATCACCCAATTTGGGAGGTGTAAGGCTAGCTGGAAGATAGTTAAAGACGCCAGATTGCTTCTCTTTCGGAGCAAGGGCTGCAATGTCGAGCTGTATAGTCTCAGAAAATGCATCGACGTTAATGCCCACGGAGCAAAAAATCACGAAATACTCTATCACTGGGCGACCGGGAAATTTTACGAAAATTTTTGCATTTGGATCCGTATAGTCTTCCAAGCGTATTGGCATTCGCCCAGTTACAACATGTGCCGCGGTGATTACTTCTCCATCTTGCGTATAGGCAAAGCATGTACCTTGACTTATTGTCTCGCCGTCCAGGACAACAGTAACATAGCCACAGCTATTTTTTATATTCTCATATACCTTACTGTACATTTGATTTAACTCTTATTTAGTTTTCCATTGATTGGAGTTCTCCAAAATTTTCTGATGCACCATAAAAATCCTGACTCGTAAATATTAGTTATATTCTACTTGAAGTCTCGCTAAAACGTCTTTCTCTGGCCGTTTTTGCCCTTCGTGACCGTCTGCTTACGGCCGATTTTCGCATGTTAGAAAGGGTAGAAATCGACCCATTGCGATGAGAGAGATCACCGCTGCCCGTCGTTGCTAGACATCGGTAAGTCAATCAATCTGTTTTAACGACTTTGCATGAGCAGCTTTGGCTCTCAACTTACTTCCTCCCCAGATAGCGAATGCAGCTAACAAAAGGGTGACTAATCCCATTACGAAATGCTTCCCGGGGCCGGGCATTGCTCCCATAGCTGCGGCGATAACTCTCATGATTCCCGAGAAGGCCCATACGCAGCCAAGTATTGTCAGTATCCATCCAATGATACGCATAGCTGTCTCTTCCTGAATGATTTTGGAGGATCGGTGGACTGTAACATTGAATCACCCCTATTTTTGTCGAAGCTGAATGACAGCTCTTGGCCGTTAGCGGTCTAGTCTGATCGGCTCCTATCGACCCTTGCAGCCGTTCGAGGTGTCTACGAAACCAGGAGCGATTCAGATCAGCAACCCCAGCCCTGGGAATTCTCTGCTCATTCGTGACAATCTAAAGCCAGTCACCTTCCAAGACTCAAGAGAACACTGAATGTCGCTACCGACCAAAACGCCCCTTCGCAACGTTCACATGCGAGCATTAGCGAGCGTCAACGACCAATTGTGCCTCACCCTGTTTATGCACGAAGATGTCGCTGCGCGATGGCAGGAGTTAGCGACGTTGCGTCCGACTGAATTCACGAGCGAAGTGTTCCCTGACAACGAGTTCGCCGAGCGAATACACGTTCCTATGACACGCCTGTTGTCGTTTCGTGATGCTCAACTCAATACATCGCTGGGAGTGAGCTTCGCTTTCGCTGTCGAGCAATTGCTTCTCTTCATCGAGGCTGCTTTACGGCACTGGGGAGATATGGCTGAAACCCCCATTACACTGGCTGATCCCATTGATGAGACCTTGAATCAGCATTTGGTGACGCATACTGTGCCAATAGAGTCCTCATTGTTGAGGACGGTTAAATACCTGAGATTAAGACGAAACCACGTAATCCACGGGGCCACTGAGCTTTCGAGCGAGTACTCGAAGCTCCTGAAGCACGACGCACCAAGTCTTCAGAGATTCTGGGAGGCACGCTCATCCAACCCCGGCATGATTTTCGGAGACAAATCTCCAACAACCTTTTCTCCCAGTGAGACGATTACGTTGGTCAAGCTCGTCAGGATATGCCTTGAAGAGATTGATACTAGCGTTGCAGGTCAGCTGCGGCCAAATTGGATCTTCAGATCAATCAATGCGGGGCTTTTGAAGGATCGTCATGAACTACGCGTGAGAAATCCGGTGTTGGTGGGGCGAAGAATCCGAAAGATCAAACATCTTTCGGGCTCGATGTACGGTCTGCACGTTCAAGCTTCAGATATTGCGAGCGCTCTGGGAGAGTCTCTCCAATAGATAAGTCAATTCGATACAAAGGTCTGTCATATCGATTCCGCTGACAGACCGCTTTTGGCCGAAAGCAGTCTTTGCCGAATGCCTGCACAATTACTATCCATCAGCCACAACCTGTAAATGCCAGCATCAAAACGGGCGCCTTAAGCGCCCGTAATCCCTTAACGTTCAACCTGCGCCTGAAGCCGCCGACCAATCACCTCCAGCAAATCACACCCATCCCGCAGCGGAATCACCAAAAGCTGTGCAAAATCCGACAGCACCACGGTGTCGCTGGCGATCTCGGAGCGAAACGCAATGTTTTCCAAGACCTGGGTAACCACGCGAATACGGTAGTCAGCGGTTGCATGCAAGACGTCAAGCGGTGCTTGGGTATCGATGAGTAGGGACGCAGGGGTACAGTCGATGCCGGTGATAGGAACGTATCTTTCCATGTTTGAAACTCCGATCTAGTGAGGTTTTAACCACTCAATCGTCGCCAAACAATTGGGTGGCAGTTGCACGCAGGTTGGCGAACCGGGATCGGAACCGGCAGACCCGAAGGTCTCCCGCGCACAACTGCCATAACGGACAGCCGCGCAAGTGTGCCAAAGCCATCGCAAAAAACGCAGCACTTTTGCACGTGATCCCAGGTCGCCAAACCTGATCGCCATTTGGGCGACGTGAGGGACTATAGATTTGCGCACCCAAGACGAACAAGGTGAGAGATTCCGAAGCCTTCGTAGGAATCATGAGAACTCTCCAAGGAAACGAACCGACTTTATCCATTTCTGTAGGAATAGTTGCTCACACTGCAGAAACCCCACCCCAACCCCGAGGCCGCGACATCCGGTATCCTGCGCCTCTGGAACACCATCCCGGCCCGAGGCGTTCCAATCGTCATCCCGGCCCCTCGAACAGTCTGCAAAGCAACGCAACAGGAGGCATGCATGTTGATAGGACATCGGTTCGAGCGCACCGCGCAGGGTGACCTGTACATCCATTCGCGCAACGTGGTGCAGAGCTTGGTCGTATGGGTGATAGGGGCGGTGGCCTTTCTCTTGCCCATGGCGTTCGCTGTGTTCGTGATGGTTGATGGGGCCTCGTTGATGGCGGAGGTGGATCCACTGTCCGCTCTATTGATGATGTTGCTGTGGCTGCTGATTCCTGCCCTTGGTCTGCTGCTGGTGGTGTACACCGGCGTCCACGAAACGTTGGTGTTGTCGCGGGTCGACGGCGAAGGCAAGCGCCTGACTCGTAACCTTTTCGGGCGCCGCGAGCGTGTGCAATCGGCCTTCCGGATCGAGGCTGCCAAATCCCTCGAACTGCGCCGCCTCCCGCAGGCTGGGCGAGCTCGCACCCAGCTGTGGCTGATACTGCGCGATGGCACCGCGCAGCGCCTGACGACCGACAACGTTCCGGTGGTGCCGGGCAGTCAACGCACGGACGTGTGGCTGCGGGAGCTGGCCGATTACCTGGGCGTGGCGTTGCCCACTGAGGTCGTCGAGGGGGCGGCGCCGGTTGTGACGGTGCCCTATAGGCCAACTCCGGCCCCTAGCAGCGGCAAGGCAGTAAGGGCAGCCCGTCAGCGCCGGGAACAGGGTGACGCTGCTGCGCCTGAGCCGACCGAGAAACTGGGCGTGCCCGCACGTGCCTTGCTCACGCTATTGGGCGCCTTCTTTGCGGTGCTGGAACTGACTAACGTCATGAGCTTGGTGCCGGCCATTTTTACCGGACGGCTGCGCGTCAGTGGCTTTCGAACGGGCTCGACGACGTTCTATTGGGCCGAGCAGCCGCTGAGCTTTTCCTTCAACTTGCTGGTGGGTGTCGCCGAGGGCGTGATCGTCGGCTTTATTGCCTGGGGTTGCCTGCGCGTGGCGATCCAGGGGCGCATGAGCTCCAAGACCTGAAAGCGGTCGATTCGGTCGTCGTTGGGTTGGAAGGTTGAGAGGGCGCGGCGCAACTGAATGCGATTTTTAAACAGCTACAGAGGAGATGAGCATGGAACGCGACAACGACAGCAGCGCCTACATCACCACCACCCAGGCGCTGGAAAGCCTCTACGGCCCCGTCGCGACACCCTCGATGCTCAAGGAAGTCGACCATATCCATCCGGTTTACCAGCCCTTCATCGAGGCGGCATCCTTTGTGATCCTCGCTTCCTCAGGCCCCGGAGGGCTGGATGCGTCTCCGAGGGGTGACGCGCCGGGGTTCGTTCATGTCCATGACAGCAAGACGCTGTATCTGCCCGATCGCCGTGGCAACAACCGTATCGATTCGCTGCGAAATATCGTCGAGGATCCCCGGGTCGCGCTGCTTTTCCTCGTGCCGGGCGTGGGGGAAACCTTGCGCGTGAATGGCACGGCTAGGATATCCGTCGAGCCAGCCCTGTTGTCCCGCTTCGCAGTAAAAGGGCAACTCCCTCGAACCGTTCTGGAAGTCACCGTAACCAGTGTTTATTTCCAGTGCAGCAGGGCAGTGGTCAGGGCGGGGTTGTGGGACGTGAAGCGGCAGATCGAGCGCAGTGCATTGCCCACGGCAGGCGAGGTGTTCAAACGCATCTGCCCATCACAGGTCGATGGCGACGCTTATGACAAGGCACTGCCGGAGCGTGTTGCCAATACGCTTTACTGACGGTTTTATAAAACACTTCAATACCCAGGCCCGAGAAGCCCTGGGTATTGCCTGTTGTTATCGATAAGCCGAGATGGCAGTTCCCCGTAAGATCATTTGTTTGAAATGACCTCACTCATGTATTGATGCAGATCGCGCAGGTCGTTGACGCTCCAAGGGTGCGGCGGGATCTTCACGCCATTCTCTTTCAAGGTCCTTGGAATCAGGTTTCCATTGGGGCGAAGTATGATCGAAGAGACAATCACACCCGGGTAATCGGCCAGTCGTTTCTTGAAGGCGGGTGTCGTAAGGTCGGGGGTTGGAGGGTTGCTTTTCTTGGCCAATGGCCCTGTTCCCTTGATATCCGCGCCATGGCACACGGCGCATCGCTGAAGATAGAGCGTTTTCCCATTGGCGTTGTCCGCGAAGGAGGCTGACGCTTGGATGAATGACAGGATTCCGAGTAGCGCGACGAATGATGTTTTGATGTTCATGTGACCTATTCATGGCCGAGCGTTTATCGGTGGTAGCACCGAACGCGTACAGCTGTGCATGTAATTGGGCGTGACTGCGGGATAGGACAGCTTGGCCGTTAAACCACGTTAGATCTAAGGTTAACAAACGCGATGATTTGGGGTGGGGCATGAGGATAGGCGAACTGGCGAGAATCAGTGGGTTGGCGCCTTCGCGCATCCGTTTTTACGAAGCGAGCGGCCTGATCAAGTCTGTCGAACGCAAGGCCAATGGTTATCGGGACTACGCCCCCGAGACGGAGTGGATCCTGGAGATCATCACCGGCGCACAGGCAGCGGGGTTTTCATTGGAAGAAATCCGACAATTGCTGCCGGTCGATGCCAGCGGCTGGCAGCATGAAGAGTTGCTCAGTGGGCTCAGGCGCAAAGTTGCGGAGATCGAAATCATCCAGCAACGACTGGCCCAGAATAAAGCTCAGCTTTTGTTGGTCATTGATGGTATCGAGGGTAAGCCCGAAGGCTTGGGGTGTGCGGACAACACGCAGCTGTTGTTGCACCGATTGCGCGAAGAGAGTGTGGCGCCTGCCAAGAAAAAAGCGGCTCGCCAGGCTTCAGAACACAACCCCAGAAATCACCAGGCCTCGTTGCGGGAGCTGAAAAAAGGGGGTTGACCTTAAAGTTCACTTCAAGCTTAAGGTGGCCCTACGTCAAATGAGGACCGCCCCATGAATGTGTTCGATGCCCTGATGCTTCCCAATGGTTCGACGCTCAAGAACCGAATCGCCAAGGCCGCCATGGAGGAAAACATGGCGGATGCCGAGCAGGCACCCTCCGAAGAACTGATGCGTCTCTACCAGGCCTGGGCCGACGGTGGGGCCGGCCTGATCATCACGGGCAACGTGATGGTCGATGGCCGTGCCATGACCGGTCCGGGCGGCGTGGTGCTGCAGGATGACCAGCAATTGGACAAGTTCAAACGCTGGGCGCGTATTGGTCGATCCGCAGGTGCTCAATTCTGGCTGCAGATCAATCACCCCGGTCGTCAGATGCAGGCAAACCTTGGGCAGAAGGCCTGGGCACCGTCAGCCATACCGCTGGAATTGGGCACATTGTCCAAGCACTTCGCCACGCCGCACGCGATGACTCAAGAGGTGATCGAAGAGGTTATCCAGCGCTTTGCGCGCACCGCACGCCTGGGTGAACAGGCCGGTTTCAACGGCGTGGAAATCCATGCCGCCCATGGCTATCTGTTGAGCCAGTTTCTTTCGCCGCTGAGCAATCGCAGGACGGACCAGTGGGGCGGTTCCCTGGAGAATCGGGCGCGTCTGTTGCTTGAGATCGTCAAGGCGGTGAGGGCAGTGGTTTCTGTGGACTTTGCAGTGGCGGTCAAACTGAATTCTGCCGATTTCCAACGGGGAGGATTCACGGCCGATGACGCCAGGGAGGTGGTCGAACGGCTCAATGACCTGGGTGTGGACCTGGTGGAATTATCCGGCGGCAGCTACGAAGCACCCGCCATGCAGGGTGAGGCCCGCGATGGTCGCACCCTGGCGCGCGAGGCCTATTTCGTTGAGTTTGCCCGTGATATCCAGGCTGTCGCCAAGATGCCCGTCATGGTCACCGGTGGCATACGTCGACGTCCGGTGGCCGAAAGTGTCGTCCAGAGTGGGGTGGACATGGTGGGCATCGGAACGGCCTTGGCCATCGATCCGCACTTGCCTCGCGATTGGCTCCAAGGCAAGGACAATGCCCCTCAGTTGCCACCGATCACTTGGAAGAACAAAGCCGTCGCGTCCCTGGCCAACATGGCTGTCGTGAAATTCCAGCTGCGCAGGCTCAGTCGACAGGGAAAGACCGATCCTGATGTATCGCCGTTACGCGCGCTGATCTTGCAGCAGCTTGGCATGGCATGCCGCACTCGCCAGTACCGGCGCTGGATAGAAAAACGTTCAGCGTGACGCGACGCCGTGGCTGCTCAAGCCCCGGCCACGGCCTCGCGCACGAAGTCTTCATAGGTGCGTAGTGGGTGGATTCGTCAGGAACAGTCGAACCTCACCGGCTTCTGCAGATGTTTCTCTTGAAGCACTCAAGACAAATCGTGCAGATCCTTGCCAAGCGCTGGCCCAAGCGTCCAGTCCGAAAACAGCACTTTCAATCCACCTCGCTTGGGGCTGCAAGCCATCGGGCCGACCCGGTAATTCGGTGCGACAGGGAAGGGGCATAACCGCACCAACGGCCAGTGGCTGCCGTCGGACGAAACCTGCAGCCGAAGCACGCCGTCGGCCACCGTGGCGCGCATCCAGAAGTCGGTGGGGTCTGCGGTATAAGGGCTGGTCGCCCAGTCGGACTTTCCATCCGTGAGCACGCTGCTGAGCATGGCGTGTCCGTCGCTCAGCTCGATACCTGCCTTGACCCATTGCCGCTCGTTGATCCGGACCATGATGCCGGCTTGATCGTACAGCGCCTCGAAGGTGCCGCGGATACGGAATTGGCAGGTGAAGCGGGAGGGGGCTTCAAGGCCCAGGAAGTGACCGCTGTCGTGGGTAAAGCCGTAGTAGGTCTCGCGCCAGAAGTCCGTTTCTTTGTCTGTCAGCAGTTCCAGCGTGGTTTCTGTGGGCGTATAGATCTTCGGTTCATTCAGCCATGAGCCGTTGAGCAGTGCTAATTCCAAAGCAGACTCCTGTCGTAGTGCGGTTAGGACCGATCCCTCAACTATGTAACATTTTTCATCCGTGCGCTGACAGGTGAGTTGATGAAAACCTGTGGCGAGGGAGCTTGCTCCCGCTGGCCGCGAAGCGGCCTTCTAACAAGCGCTGGGAGTTGACTGGATACACCGTGTTGGCGGGTTTCGGGACTGCTTTGCAGTCCAGCGGGAGCAAGCTCCCTCGCCTCGGGGTTTTGTGTTGGTCGGTGGACTGAGTTGTCAGCTTTAGGGTCGCTTCGCGCCCCAACGGGGATAAATCCCCTCGCCACAAGAAGGGTCAGCGGGATGCCGCTCAGCGCAGTCCGATGGCTTTTGTGGGGAGGGTGTTGCGACTACCCTTCGAACTCCGTCTTCAACATCGTCAAAAACGCTTCCCTGGCAGGATGCCGGCCAGCGTTTTCATGCCAGTAGAACAGGTTATCGATGCCCGTCAGCTCAGGGAATTCATACCCTGTCCAGCCAGCCCCCTGGCGGTATTGCTCGTAGATCCCGCGAGGCACCAGCGAGACGCCGGCACCGGCACTGACGCAGCCGACGATGGCGCCATAGCTGGCGATGCTGATGATCGGTTGCGCTTGGTCATGGCGCAGCAACCACTGCTCCAGGGCGAAGCGGTACGGGCAGCCCGGGGGCCACATGAAAATGGCCTTGCCTTGCAGGTCTGCGGCGTTGCGCAACGGGCCGTGGGATTCGGAGGCGATGAGCATCAGGTCTTCGCGGTACATCACCACGCGCTTGAGCCCCGGCCGTTCTACATCGACCGCCACGATCACACCGTCGAGCCGGTGGTGCTGGGTATCGTCCAGCAACTGTGCCCAAGTCCCCGTGCTCAGCTCCAGCGACACCTGAGGATACTGCGCGTGGTATTTGGCCAATAACTGAGGCAGGCGCCCCGTGGCGCTGGATTCGATGGCGCCTATGCGCAGCGGTCCGCTTGGCGTGTGGCTGGGGTTTACCGCGCGGCGGGCTTCTTCCGTCAGGCTGAGGATTTTTGTCGCGTACCCCAGGAACACCTCGCCCGCCGGGCTGACCCGCAAGCCGCGACCTTCACGAAAAAACAACGGTGTACCCAGCTCCCGCTCCAGGGATTTGAGCCGTGCCGTGATGTTGGACGGTACGCAGTGCAGCACTTCGGCGGCGCGGGCGATGCTGCCGGTGTCGCAGACGGTCTTGAGCATGCGCAGTTGGGACAGTTCCATGGCTCACCCAAAGTGAATGGTTGGCTGAGTTTAAGTCACTTGTATTGAGGGTTGGTGGTTTTGATACTGCGGCGTAAATAGACCAGACGCTCAGTGCGCAGGAACTCTGAATGGAAACCCGATGTGTGCCGTTTGACGGCTTGAAGAATCCCGGCAGACCCCGCGTGAAAGTGATTCTGGCGACGCTGTTCGTGATTCTTTGCTGGGCCTATTCGCCGATTGGTATTCGCATCGGCCTGCAGGCCTACGAACCGGGTCAGCTGGCGTTGATGCGGTTTCTCATCGCCTCGGTGTTCATGGCCGTCGTCGCGATGGCGAAGGGTATTGCCTGGCCGCGTCTCGGGGATTTGCCGTTGCTGGCGGTGTTGGGTTTCTTTGCCGTGAGTCTGCACCACATCGCCCTCAATTACGGTCAGCGGGGCGTCAGCGCAGGGGCGGCCAGCGTCCTGGCCCAGTCCACGCCGTTGTTCAGCACGTTGTTGGCGCATTTTGTCTTCAAGGACAGAGTCGGCGCTTGGCAATGGGGTTGTGTACTGTGCGGCTTGCTTGGCGCTGCCGTGGTCGTCACGGGGGATCGAGGCTTGGGTGATATGGACGCCCGTGGGCTATTGATCCTCCTGGCGGCGCTGTCCTGGAGTGTGTATTTCGCTTTGCAGAAGCACCATACCCATCGCTACGACGGCTTGACCCTGGTCTGCTACACCGTCTGGTCGGGCACGCTCCTGTTGTTCATTTTCGCGCCGGGCATGTTGAGCGCGGCGCGACAGGCTTCGGCTTCGGTGAACCTGGCGGTGTTGGTTCTCGGTATTTTTCCCAGCGCGCTGGCGTACCTTGCTTGGGCTTACGTGCTGGCCCACAGCAACGTGAGCCGCGCTTCCATGGTGCTTTACCTGATACCGCCCACGGCGATGTTGATGGCTGGTCTAGTCCTGGCCGAACGCCCAGCGGCGATGGTGATGGTTGGGGCGGTTATCGTGTTGGCGAGTGTGCTTGCGTTGAATGTCGGGCCGGCGAGTGTGGCGAAAGCCGGCTGATTCAGTAGTAGATGCAGGCAATGATGTTCGATGCTGTCCTGTTTAGGGCTGCTGCGCAGCCCAGCGGGAGCAAGCTCCCTCGCCACGGTTGTGTTTCGAGCCAACAACTTTCGATCGCTCCCGTGCGTGGGAATGCCACTTGGGACAATCAACGTACCGCCACCTTATTTTTTAACCTGATAATCCTGGCCCCACACGCGTACGGTGTTGATTTTCTCGTTCAACCCTTCAAACACAAACTTCTGCCGCACGGCCGTCTTCGGCGGAATGGTGACTTCATCCGGGTTTTCAAACCCTGCGAGCTTGTTGGCGTAACCGGCCTGGTCGATGGCGAGCAGGGCGCCCGTCTGGCCAAGGTTGATCAGGCGCAGTTGGGTGTCGGTGCTGTTCTTGAAGCCGAGGGTGACGCTGAAGGTGTCGTCAACGGGCTCCAGCTTCAGGACTTCGATGGTGACGCGGTCTTTCAGTTGCTCATTGGAAGAAATGATCGCGGCGCCATCGGCGCCCTGGGCCGATTCGCGGCCATCGAGCACGCCTTCGCTGACGCCGCCCAACAGGTTCTTGCCCGCGGTAATGAAGCTTGAGACGGCTGCCTTGGTCGAGTCCTTGATGAGGCTGCCGTCGGTTGGCTCGCCTTCGGCGAAGCACAGCGAGCTGAGCAAAAGGCTGGAGACGAAGAGGGTGGAGCGTGACGGCAGAAGGTTCATACCTGAGTCCTTGAGGGGGGCAGCGACATCGCCCGTCAACAGGGCGAACGGCAATGATAGCCGTGATCATGGGCCGCTAGCGATCTGCTTCCTTGAGTTTTTCCGACATCTTCACCAGCGTTGCCAACGAGTCCGCATTCATCTTGCGCATCAACGACCCGCGGCGCACTTTCACGGTTACCTCGCTCAAGCCCAGTTGGGCGGCCACCTGCTTGTTCAACAGCCCTGACACGACCAGGTCCATCACTTCGCGCTCGCCGTCAGTCAACGCGTCATGCCGACGTTTCAGCGCGTCGACACTCGCCGCGGCCTTGCGCCGTTCCTGGTCGCGGTTCAGGCCCAGGGTGATTGCATCGAGCAGGTCCTGTTCGCGGAACGGCTTGGTCAGGAACTCCAGCGCCCCGGCCTTCATGGCTTTGACGGACATGGGAATGTCGCCATGGGCGGTGATGAACACCACCGGGACCTGGATATTCAAACGCGCCATTTCCTGCTGGAAATCCAGCCCGCTCAGGCCCGGCATGCGCACGTCGAGGATCAGGCACGCCGGGACGTCCGGCCGTTCGGCGTCCATGAATTCACGGGCCGAGCCGAAGGCCATGCTCGCCAGGCCCACGGAGGCCAGCAGGTCTTGTAGGGAGGCCCGCACCGAAGGGTCGTCGTCGACGATGAAGACCCTCGAGTCGGTCTGGTCATGCATGTCAGTCTGGCTCATCGGATTCCCTTGTGACGGCGGGCAGGGTGAAGTGAAAGGTCGAACCTGAGGGCGAATGGCTGGTGGCCCAGAGTCGTCCGTCATGGGCCTCGATGATCGAGCGGCTGATGGCCAACCCCATCCCCATGCCGTCCTGCTTGGTGCTGTAGAAGGCGTCGAACACCCGTTCGCGGTCGCTGGCCGGCAAGCCATTGCCTTGGTCGGACACTGAAAAGAGCAGCTGCCCAGGCGACTCGAGCGTCACCTGAAACTGCAGAATCCGCTGGTCGACGTCAACCTGACGCATGGCGTCGAGCGCGTTCATCGCCAGGTTCAGGATCACTTGCTGGATCTGCACTTCGTCCGCCAGCATCGGCGGCAGTCCGTCCTGGACCTGCACCTGCACAGTGATGTTCTGCTCGTTCAGCTCGCCCGTCATCAGGCGCAACGCGGCATGGACCGTGTCGGCCACGTTCAGCCACTGCTTCGTCGGTGCTTGATGCCGGGCCATGCCGCGCAACCGAGCGATGATGTCGCTGGCCCGGTGGGTGTCGGCGATGATCCGCTCCACTGCCTGGCGGGCCTTGGGCAGGTTGGGCGGCTCGGTCGCCATCCAGCGCAGGCAGGCACCGCCGCTGGCGGCCACGGCAGCCAGCGGCTGGTTGACTTCGTGGGCGATCGAGGCGGCGAGTTCGCCGAGCATGTTGATGCGGGCGATGTGTGCCAGGTGGGCACGGGTCTGGTGCACCGTGCGCACGGCGGCCGAGAGCCGCAGCGCCAGGTACGTGGTGCCGGCGATGGCCGCGAGGCTGATCAGCACGTTGATCAGCCCGGCCTCCGTGTCGCCAAAACGCGTCAGCCGATAGCTCAGGATCGTCAGGACCATGCAGAGGATCGCGACCCCTGCCACGGCGCGTGCCGGCAGGATTCTCACCGCGATCAGCACCACCACGATCTGGAAGACCCCGACGGCGATTTCCAGGTCGGTGACCGTATCGATCGCCGCGATGCCGAGCGCCAACCCCAGCAGGAGCAGCAGGCGCAGGGTCAGCTGGGTCCTTCTCATTGAATGTCCATCGCGCATTGCTCCAATGACCGATCCAAGCAGTTTATACCGCAGCACCTCAGGATGGATTGTCCAGGCTGAACTGATCGGCCACTTCGTCATAGGCGAACAACTCGGCGTAGCGCCCCCATTGCGTGACACAGTCCAGCGTAATAGCGGCATCGTGCTCGGACATGAAATCTTCCAGTTGGTCTCGGAAACGCCTGGCCGGTGCGGTGCGGGTGGGGCGGTCGTCCAGCACCCGGCGCACATGCCCCACCAACGGCACATACTTAAGCAGGTGCCGGGCAAACAGGTGCTTGCGCTCATCCACCGCTGACTCGGCGTAGCGCAGCCCGGCCGGCAGGAGAGTGATGTGGCCGTCCTGCAGGTCGGCCAGGCGCAGGAGCTGCAACACCTCGGCGACCGGCAAAAGATCACTGGCGGTGTAGCGCAATGCGTCGGCGAGCTCGCGCAGATCCGCTTGGCCGGCAAACGGCTGATCCTGCACCGCTTCGATCAGCCCGGCCAGGGCATTGCTGGAAATCGACGGCAGGACCATGCCTACGCCGCTGCCTGCAAAGGTCTCCTGGCGTGCGGAGCCGATATTCGCGCCGCCGGCCATCTGCACGTAAATGTGTTCGACCAAGGCTTGGAACGCCGGGTCGGCGCGATTGCGCGGCTGGCTGAGGTCCACGACGATCTCACTCATGACTCGCCCCGGATTGGAGGAAAAAATCAGTATCCGGTCACACATCAGCACGGCTTCTTCGATGTTATGGGTGACCATCAGGATCGACCTGATCGGCATGCGCCCCTCACGCCACAACTCCAGCAGATCGGTGCGCAGCGTTTCGGCGGTCAATACGTCCAGGGCGGAAAACGGTTCGTCCATCAACAACACATCCGGATTGACCACCAGTGCGCGGGCCAGGCCGACGCGCTGGCGCATGCCGCCCGACAGCTCCTTGGGGAAGGCGCTTTCGAAGCCGTCGAGGCCGATCATATCGATGGCGGCCAGCGCGCGCCGACGTCGCTCGGGCGCCGCCACGCCTAAGGCTTCGAGGCCGACCTCGACGTTCTGCAGCACCGTCAGCCAGGGGAACAGGGCGAAGCTCTGGAACACCATGCGCACCGAACTCGCCAGCCCTTGGGCATTGGGCGGAAAATCCACCACCCCCGTGGTGGGCGAAATCAGGCCGGCGATGGAGCGCAGCAAGGTCGATTTGCCGGAGCCCGAACGCCCCAGCAGGCCGACGATTTCGCCCTCGTCCAGGCGCATGCAGACATTGTCCAGGACCCGGCGCTCGGCACCGCCGGCCGTGCCGTAGACATGGCCGATTTGCTGCACATCCACCAGGCAGCGTTTGTCTATCACTTGCATGGGATTGCCCTCAATCAATTCGAAGCCGACGTTCGGCGAAACCGTACAACGGGCGCCACAGCAACCGGTTGAAACCCACCACGAAAATCGACATGACCACGACGCCCAGCGCCACCCGATGCAGATCACCGGCCGTGGTGGCCTGGGCGATAAAGGCCCCCAAGCCGGACGCATACAGATGCTGGTCGCCCCAGGACACTGCCTCGGCGACGATGCTGGCGTTCCATGAGCCACCCGCAGCCGTGAGGGCGCCGGTGATGTAGTAAGGGAAGACGCCCGGCAGCGCGACCTGGCGCCACCACTGCCAGCCGCGCACGTGGAAGCTGCGCGACGCCTCGCGCAAATCCGTTGGCAGGGCGCTGGCACCGGCAATCACGTTGAACAGGATGTACCACTGGGTGCCCAGGATCATCAGCGGCGAGAGCCAGACATCGGGGTTGAGTTTCAGGGCGACGATGGCGATCACCGCAAACGGAAACAGCACGTTGGCGGGGAAGGCCGCCAGCAATTGCGCGACGGGTTGCAGGCGTTCGGCCCAGCGCGGGTTCAAGCCGATCCAGACGCCGATGGGCACCCACACTACGCTGGCCAGCACGATGAGCACGCTGACTCGCAACAGGGTGGCCAGGCCCAGGCCGAAGGTACTGGCGACGTCGTCCCAGCCCAGCGTGCTGCCAATGAAGCGCGACAAGTGCAGGATGCCGGCGATGCAGGCCGCGGCAACCAGGACGAGCCAGGCCAGGTCGGTGGCGCGGCTGACGCGGGCGCTGGTCTTGAAGCGGATGGACGGCAGCCGAGGGATCTTTTCCAGAAACATCGACGCCTTGAGGCTGCCCAGCGTCAGCAGCACCAGGGGCACCAGGCGAGTCGAGCGCAGCAGGTCATAGACCCTGGACCGTGGGCGTTTCTGGGAGGCGGTCTGTTCAAAGCGGAATTTGTCCGCCCAGGCGACAATCGGCCGGAAGAACAGCAAGTCATAGGCAATGATCACCCCAACCATGGCCAGCACCGCCCAAGCGATCGCGGTGATGTTTTGCTGCTCGATCGCCAGCGCCAGCCATGAACCGATGCCCGGCAGGCTGACGGTGGTGTCGCCGACGGTAATGGCTTCGGACGCGACGACGAAAAACCAGCCGCCGGACATCGACATCATCATATTCCACACCAGGCCTGGCGTGGCGAAGGGCAACTCCAGCCTGACGAAACGTTGCCATGGCGAAAACGAGAACTGTCGGCTGACGTCGTAGAGATCGTTGGGCACGGTTCTCAGCGATTGATAGAAACTGAAGGTCATGTTCCAGACTTGGCTGGTGAAGATGGCGAAGATGGCCGCGCACTCCACGCCGGTTTCCTTGCCCGGGAACAGTCCCATGAAGAACACAACGGTAAAAGTGAGAAAGCCCAGGACTGGCACGGATTGGAGAATATCCAACGCCGGCAGGATCACCATTGCCGCCTTGCGGCTTTTGGCTGCCAAGGTGGCAATGACCAAGGAAAAAACCAATGAAACAAACAAGGCGATGAACATGCGCAACGTGGTGCGCAAGGCATATTCCGGCAGGTGCACCAGATCCAGGGACAGTGGCGAAGCGTCCAGCACGCCGAGGGGCTGGTTCATCTGGTCCAGGCCATGGAATACAAAGGCAGCCAAGAGCACCAGGAGGCCCAATGACGCTATGTCGGCGCGCCAGGAATGGGCAGGGAGTTGTTCTCTGTTTTTGAAGGGCGTCAATGCAGGTGCAAGGAATGAAGGGCGCATGGATCACCTCTATTACGCTTTGAAAACCAGGGCTGCGACCACACTTGCGATCAATGGACGTGATGAAGTTGAAGCGCACTTGAGCGGGGGGGCGTTAAGTGCCCGGCAAGATTAAGTGTTGCCCGGGGCGATGACCACGCTGACTTGGGACATGAAAATATACGTTGGTATATCCGTTCCCTTCGGTGAGGGCTCGGTTGTGCGAGGAGGGTAGAAGGGCGTGCGTCTGATCCGTAGTTTTCTGCGCCAGGTGCCTCTGTAATGAACCCGGGCCCGGCCCCAGAATAACCATGCGGTTAGCCTAGTGAGCTGCCCGTGTACTGCAATTTTTTGGTCCAGGAGTACTCATGGCGAAGATGGCGATTTTTCTAGGTGGGTTTTTGGCACTGACTCTTCTGATCGGCGTACTGGCGACGATTTCGCCCGTATAGGCGCAGGCTGTTGAAGCTTCTGTGACGAGGGATTGCACCTCGCCACAACTCCACTGTGGTTTTGATTGCTTTTGTGGCGAGGGAGCTTGCTCCCGCTGGGGCGCGCAGCGGCCCTGACGCCCGCACCTCGGTCTAGCATTTTGGGGCTGCTGCGCAGCCCAGCGGGAGCAAGCTCCCTCGCCACAGGGCGGCTCCTGTTGCAATTTTTTGGTCCAGGAGTACTCATGGCGAAGATGGTGATTTTTCTAGGTGGGTTTTTGGCACTGACTCTTCTGATCGGCGTGCTGGCGACGATTTCGCCCGTATAGGCACAGGCTGTTGAAGCTTCTGTGACGAGGGATTGCTCCTCGCCCCAACTCCACTGTGGTTTTGATTGCCTTTGTG